>CAZAWD010000084.1:0-5266 GCA_964488725.1 uncultured Methanomicrobiales archaeon
GACGGGATGCAAACTTATCACCGATGTCCGGAACACGCAGATCACGGGTCCGGACTTTGATAAGACGCGATGAGTTTTCAGACTCGGTAACAATCACCGTGTCGACAATGCCGGTCTCGTTACTGCGCATGGTAATCGACGTATCACGGCGTTTTTCAACGGATAAGAGTTCACCGGTCGGCTCTTCAAGGAACCGTGGCGGGGAGGTTTTTCCGATTAACACATCTTTTTCCTGCACAGATGTTTCCGGATTAATTATACCGTCAACATCAAGATTGGCATACGAGCCCGGACCGTGGGAACCCAGAACGTCATCATCGGGATGTTCGATACGGTCGACCTGTCCTCCGGGATAGCGGCGCTCTTCTCCTTCGTAGGTTCTGAAGAAGTGGGACCGGCCGACTCCGCGTTCAACAGAGGCCTTGTTAAAGATAAGTGCATCTTCAATATTGTATCCTTCATACGAGATGATAGCGACACAGAAGTTCTGGCCCTGCGGGCGTTTATCCGAACCGATAAGTTCGGCGGCCTGCGTGTGCACCATGGGTACCTGCGCATAATGCAGCATGTGACCGCGGGTGTCGGGACGGAGTTTCATGTTGGCCTGGGCAAAACCCAGAGCCTGTTTAATCATACCTGCTCCCATGGTAACACGCGGCGATGCATTGTGTTCCGGGAACGGGACGTGGGCAGCTCCGATACCCAGAATCAGGGACGGATCAATTTCAAGGTGCGTGTGTTCAGCGGTTAAATCTTCTTCCTGAACGGCGATGTAGAGGTCATCTTCCTCTTCGGCGTCAATGAATTCGATTTTACCCATATGCACGAGCGCCATGAAATCATAGGCACCGCGTTTGACGTTTTCGATGTCATCCGGCGTAACGGCAGGGATGCCGTTTTCCACTACAATAAGCGGACGGCGGGCCCGCCCGCGGTCGGTGTTGATTACAATTTCGTTGCTGTAGTCTTTGTAGGAGATGTTGACTTCGGTTGAAATCTGTCCGCCGCGGCGCATCTGCCGGAAATGACGGGTGAATCCGTCAGCATCATCGACTTTACCAATTAATGCACCGTCAACGAATACGCGTGCCATTTTTTTATCCATATTTACTCACTCCTGATGGGTTTAATATTCATACCCTGAATAACACGCAGGATTTCGTCTTCGTCGGTTCCTTTGCTTATCTCGACAAGCTGTGCGAAGTTTTTCACTAAACCGCAGTTTGGTCCTTCCGGTGTTTCGGACGGACAGATCCGGCCCCACTGGGTCGGGTGAAGGTCACGGGCTTCGAAGTGCGGCTGGGACCGGGACAGCGGGGAGATTACACGACGCAGGTGGGAGATGACTGACATGTGGTCGACACGGTCCATCAGCTGGGATACACCGGTTCTGCCGCCAACCCAGTTACCGGTTGCAAGCGGATGAATCAGGCGTTCGGTTAACACATCGGCACGGACAACGGTGCTGATGGCAAGTTCACGGTGACGCATGCTGGCACGTTCAAGCTGGTATTTGACATCACGGGTCAGACGGTTTAACGAGATACGGAATAAATCTTCCATTAAGTCTCCGGCGAGTTTCAGGCGCTTGTTGGAGTAGTGATCTTTATCGTCGATTCTCCTTTTGTTGAGCGCGAGGTCGAAACAGGCTTCCGCCATGCGGCCGAGGAACTCGGCTTTGGCAACGCGGACGTCTTTGGCATACATGTCGTATCCTTCCTCGCCGGGTTTGAGGTCGGCGGGGATGAGGTAGTTTAAGTGCGGAAGGAGGTAGCTGTCAAGGACGAATTCGGCACGTTTACGCTGGTAATCCTTGGTCTGGTTCGGGGCGAGTTTTTTACCCACATACATGACGCCTTCTTCCACGGTTGAGCATTCGCTTTCTTCGAGGTTCTGCATCATATAGGTCAGGACGTCTTCGGAGAGGGAGACGGCTGATACAATGTCTTCGTCGGATTCCATGCCCAGTGCGCGCATGAGGTCGGAAAAACGGAGGTGGCCGGCAACGGATGGAAATGATACGTCAAGAAGGTTCTTTTTGTTTTTCTCAACGACAACGAGCGCGCGGTATCCCCGGAACTGGGAGAAGACTTTGGCGACGTGAATCTGTTCGTTGTAGCGCTCGGTATACTCGGTCATGATTTTGTTGGACGCGAGGTCTTCGAGGGTCATTAATACCCGTTCGGTTCCGTTGACGATGAAATATCCTCCCGGGTCACACGGGTCTTCGCCCTGTTCGGTCCGCTCGTCAATGGTCAGGCCGCAGAGGTTGCAGACCTGGGAGCCGATCATTACCGGAAGCTGACCGATGGTGGTTTCCTGAAGGGGGTATTCCTGGTCGCCCTGATGCAGGGTCATTTCAAGAACCATGGGCGCGGCATAGGTTAAGTTGCGCAGACGCGCTTCGGCGGGGTAGAGTTTGCTCTGGGATCCGTCGGCTTCTCTGACGATGGGTTTTTCTACGCGGATTTTTCCGAGTTCAACCCAGACGGCTTCCTGATTTTTGCCGCGGTTGATGATTTCGGTTTCAACAATTCTCTGTTCATCCACTACTTTTTGAAGGTTGTGCTCTACAAAGAAATTGTATGAGTCAAGCTGGTGGCGTGCGACGTGCTCCTGGGAGAAATACGCGCCGGATAGTACGCTTCTATCGATCATGATTTATTTCCTGCCTCCGATGGTTATTTTTTCGGCCGTCTGACGACAAGGCGGTAGGATGTTGCTTCGCCTGCGGTCTGGCTTTTTCTGATAATACGAATTACGTTTCCGGGTTTGGCATTGCATGCCCGTACCGCGGGGTCGTCGTGATAGATCTTGGGAAGCTGTTCTTCCGAGATGTCGAAGGTTTTGAGGAGAGTGATAACTTCCTCTCCTGCCATGATCTGATGGTCCGGGACCATCTCATGCAGTAATACGTTGAGTCGTGTCATGTAGCTCCTAATCAGATTCCTTGTGGTTGGATACGTTTGTCTTGCTGCTGATTGTTCAGGTAGCTGGGGTGGAATTTCTAAAAGTGTGTTTCTTCGGCGGGTTTTAATAAATACCCCAATGGGTGCGCCGGTGGAGTGAGAGTAATACACGCGTGCCGGACGGAATACGATAGGAAGATGCCGTCTGATGCGTCAATCCATGTCAAAAAATCCGGAGCGTGAAGCGGGCCAAGAGGGAGTTGAACCCCCGACCTGCGGATTAAAAGTCCGACGATCTGCCTGACTGATCTACTGGCCCCTGCATTGTGTTTCATCTCTGAAACTGCGTATTAAGAATGGCGTGCGAAGATATAAAGATATCTATTTCAATTCGCGTGTCCGGAGGGAACGGAGGCGGGACCTGAGGCACTTTGCAGAGGGGTGAGGAAAAAGGTTGGCGAGGGGGGCATGCACGCATAGGTTCTAATTCTTATGATGCCTATGATTATATAATATGGTTCATCGTATGTCTGTTCAACATCTGCGGCAGATTCTGATTAACGGATGCTCGCTTGTTACGATTCTTATCTATCTGCTGATAGCGGCGCTGCTGGTGGCTGCTGCAATTGTCGGGGCGATTGAGGCAGTGGGACTTCTTCAGCAGGCTATGGCGTATCCGACGCAGGAGACGCTGACAGCGGTTCTTCAGTCGGTTCTGCTGATTATTGTGATTGCGACGCTGATTGATATGGTCCGGTCGTATGTGACGTACGGCAGGATTCTGGTGCGGCCGATTCTGATTGCAGGGGTGACGACGATGGTGCGCAGGCTGCTGGTGGCGTCGCCGTCGTTTTGGGATGTTATCGGGATTACGATTGTGATTCTCGGGCTGACGATTGCGATGATTTATCTCGGACGTGAGGACCGGACGGTGAGCGAGTATCTGCATGAGCATAAAGCAGTAAAAGAGGGGAAAAATAAGGAGAGCGCGGGGGAGGAGGAGTAGAGGTTTTTCATCAGATGGATTACCAATAGTGATGGATACCGGCGCTACTATTGAGAAATAGAGATGATGAATTGTTTATTATTTTTTGAATTAAAATAAACTTTTTTCGCGTAATTTAGTAATAGTTTTTACACAGGTTCCCGCGGGCGTAATTAATATTGGCGTTCAGATGAAAAGAGAGTGAACGGTTACAAAAAAAATAACGGTATATCCAATTCACGTGCAATGGTGGGACGAGCGGGCACTTATTTTCTTCTGAGCACTGCAACAGCGCCCGCGAGTCCGGCAAGCACCGCAAGAGAGCCGGCCGGCGAAGCGGTCGGCTGGGCCGTGGGTGCCGTCGTGGCTGATGCTGCGGGCAGGGTTTCTGCGGGTGTTGGCTGTGTTGCGGCGGTGGTTGCCACGGTGGCTGCTGCGGTGGCGGGGCTGACAAGTCCCGTGCCGCCGGTACCTGTTCCTGCTCCGCCTGAGCCGCCTGAGCCGCCGGCACCGCCGGGGGCGGGGGTGGATGTGGATGTGGCGCCCGCGGCGGCGATGAGGTAGGCGGAGAAGCCGTTTGTTACGACACGGTAGGTGGCTGAGCCGTCGGGGTTTGCGGTTATGTCGATGGTGCGCAGGAGTTCCCAGCTGCCGGCGTTGTTGTGATAGATGCGGACGGCTTCTTTTCCAACGCCGAGTGCGTTTAGTTCGGCGGCGCTGAGGGTGAAGGTGAGGTAGACCTGATAGGTTCCGGCCGGAGCGTTTTGCGGGCTGATGTCGATGAGTTTGACACCGGCGGTGCCGGATGGTGCGGCCGGGAGGGCTGCTTTTTCCGTTTCGGTTACGTCGCGGACGGTGAGAGCAAAGCCGGCGGGCACAGGTTGTTCGCTGATGATGGTGGCAGTGGTGAGGCCGCCGCCGCTTCCGGTGACGGGGGCGGTCTGTGCGGTGAGCGGGAAGGTGAGGGTGAGTTCAACTGCACTGCCCGAACCGGCTTCTGCGGTCTGGTCTGCATATACGCTGCCGATTTTGAATTTGACGGTGCCGCTTCCGCTGACGAGGACTTTGTCACCAAAGGTGCCGGGGCTTCCTATTTTGCCGTCTTCGGCGAGGGTGTAGGTTCCGGCCGGGCTGCCGTTGAGTTCGATGGTTATGATGGTGCCGGCGGGAATTGCGGGGCCGGCGGTGGTGGTTGCGGTTCCGAAGAACTGAGTCGGGAGAGCCGGGGCGTTGCTGTCAGCGGCCGCCGGTGCGGTGATGCTTATTCCGATGAGGAGGATAAGCAGGGTTGTCGGGATAATGTGTCTGAGTGTCATGCGGTAAGTCCCAGAAGGGTTCCTTCTGTTTCTACATAGAGCCAGTAGCCGTTTCC
>CAZAWD010000085.1:0-5153 GCA_964488725.1 uncultured Methanomicrobiales archaeon
ACCTGCCCCGCTCTCACGGCATCAACCGCATCAGTTCCGCGTTTGCCGTATGCACCGGCGAACGCCTGACGTACGGTATCGTTTAGCTCTCCTTCTTTTTTTAATACCTGAAACGGATGAATCATTGAACAATTGTGGTCGTTGGAATATCTTCTATAAACTGCCAGCCTTCACGTTTTGCCAGCGCACGCATACCCGGTGCCTCCAGTGCATAATGTGTGGCTTCAATACAGGGTATGGGAGATTCACGGGCAATGGCATATTTCAGTTCTGATGCAAGAAACGCTTCAGCACCAAGAGCGGCCGCCTCTTCAATCAGCTCCATATCAAACGCCGACCCGCCGGCAACCGCAAGGCGGCGGACGCCGGCCACATCTCCCCACACCCGCAGCCCGCACCCGAGAATTTTTGCCATTGCATCAAACGACTGCGTCATTGTCCCAACCACGCCCAAAGACGACGGAGTGGCTGCCATTCTAATACAGTCTTTGAGTTTCAGCTCCGCTGCCAGCGCATCGTTAATACCGCCTTTTGCATGATCAAAATTCGTATGCATCGCATAGAGATTAACACCTGCTTTCATCAACGGTCGAAGCACCGCCGCATTTCTTCCCGTTACCCCGTGCATTGGCAGCCAGAAAGCCGGATGATGCACCACCAGCGCATCCGCCTTCATCTCCGCCGCGGTTTCTGCCACCGCCGGCGTCGCGTCCAGTGCGCAGACAATAGTTTCAACACTATCGGTTCCCTGCACAATCAGTCCGATTCGCCCGGTATCAAAATCTTCAGCAAGGCACGGTGGTGCAATATGTTCCATACATGCAATAAACTCAGCTCTGTTCATACTCATAGTTAATTCAGCTTCTTAATGTGAATCTTTTCCTGCCCGGGCTTATCTTCCTCTTCATCCGCTCTGAAACGTGCAACCGGCCGGATGGTCAGCGCATTAATATACACCGCTCCTGCGTTGGTCATTTTACCAAACACTCTGCCAAGCACCTCCACGTTTGCCCCGACGCCCACCAGCGGATCAGGAAGAGCAAACCGCCTCACCACAATCTGTCCGGTTCCATCCTGAATCAGATACGCCGGTTTATTCAGATACAGCCCGGTAACCTTCAGCACTTTTCCTTCCAGAATCACCGGCGTTCCTTTCATCGCCGGCGTTACCTGACGGGCCCGCACAAACTTTGCGGATTTCCGGAGAACAGGCGCATCACGCAGCACCTGTTTTTCATTCAGATACATAAGATACAGCGGCACACCAATTAAAATAATACAAAGCGGCACGCCAAGATAAATATAAAGCATGTTCTTCGTCTCTCCAAACGACATCGCACATACCGCTGCAAAAAATACGGTTATCGCGAGAAGAAGCGGCGGAAGCCGGATTGTGATTCCTTTTATTTTCATCTGAACTATCAATTGGTGTGGATTCGTATTCAACATAGCGTATGGGTCGGTATCTATATCTAATTGTTTAACCCACAGATAAGAAGCAAATGACACACCACCTCGTGAAAATTCCCCCCATGCTCGCCGCCACCATCGCGATGGGTATCTCGTCTCTTGATGGTGTACTCTTCAAAGACGTTGGCAGCTGCCCGCACTGCGGCGGCGTGCCAATGCCCTATGACACGAAAGTCAAACAGTATGCCAGTCTTATAACACCGGACGGCATCCGCGAAATTCAGGTCAAAGTCAGAAGATTTACCTGCCGTTCCTGCGGCGCTCTCATCTACGCCGACGAACCGTTCTATCCTGACACCCGTGTGGGTTCAGTGGTCATTGATCTCGCGCTCTCTCTTTCGCGGGCGTATACGTTTTCTCACACCGCCGTAATTATGGAAGCGCTCGGTCTGAATCTCAGCCGCGGATCAGTCCGGCATTATGCCCAGTCCGACCTCCCCATGCCGTCAGTCAGTTCCCTGTATGGCATGCCCATGCCGGACTCTATCGTCTCCCTGATGGGCGGCGGCCTGACAACCGGCAGTATGCGTGCGGAAAGTTTTCTTAAAGCCAGCGGGTATCCTTCGCATTATATCGCGCCGGAAGACGGAACCGGAACAGCTGCTGCCTATCAGCGTCAAAAAGAGATGCCAAAATACCGTCGCGGCAGTATTGTGCGTTAGCGATATTTCAAAACATCTTCAACCGTTTTTGCGTTCCATGCCGCGACCGTATCACCGCGGGCATCTTCTGCGTATAACGCCGCCGCATACGGCGTAGTATCACGGGCCGGCATGGCAAAAAGCATATCGGCCGCCGGGTTTGCCGGGGCCTGAATAATATTGGCAAGAGCTGTTTTTGTCTGCTGAAACGTGACATCTGCCGGATTCAGGATCACCGCTTTTTCAATTGCGGCATATGCTTCCTGATAATTTCCAAGATATATGCTTACTTTTGCAAGACCCGCCCACGCGGCCGGGAACATCTCGTTTTGTTTCAGCGCGGCACGATATGTTTCCCGTGCCTCGGCATACAACCCCCCTTCGCCTTCCATCCACGCAAGTTCGATAAGAATCCGGGAACGCAGATCATTGTCAGGGTTTGCCCGAAGCGCCGCTCTCAGCAGAGCCCGTGCTTCATCTGCCATCCCCAGATCGAGACATACCGATCCGGCCGCAAGAGAAACAACCGCTTTTTCGTTCTCGCGTGTCGACCTGTTCTGCGTAATAAACCGTGCGGCTTCAACGCGTTTTTCGGCGGACAGCCGGATAAAAACCGGTTCGATAATTGCAATGAGCCGGTCAGCGGTTTTGGGCCGGGTATCATCAATTGCACGCGTAAGACTCTGAACCGCCGCCATGAACCCGTCCGGCGACAGTGCATGAATTACTGCTTCGCGTGCGGGTATCCCGCGGGCCCGGGCCGCTGCTTCCGGCACAAGTCCGGCAGAAACCGACGCGGCAAACAGTTTATCATCTACCTGTGTTTTCCCCGGAGGATACAGGGTTACGGCACGGTTATACCAGTAAAGAGCGCCGACCGGATCAAACGCATGCAGTGCCGCATCGCCGCTGAGAACATATTCGTCTGCTTTTTTCTCATCGTCAATTTGCGCAAGCGCGGTGGTATTTGGATTCCCGTTTTCATCGAGATAGGTGTTAATCTCTGTTATGCGGTCAATTGCAGCAGCGAAAAATGTCTCGTTTCCATTGGGTCCGTCAATTATTTGTTCAAGATGGGTATACTCCTCGCTATAATTATGGTTCTTTCGTGCGGCTGAAGCGAGCGCAAATTCAAGGCTTTGACGTTCATCTGCCGGCAGTTCAGCGGTGAGTTTTGAAATGCGGGTATAATATTCATGCATATCCTCGCCCAGACTGTCACCGGCAAGGCAGAGATTCTTGAGACCGCAGGCAATAGTGTATTTGCTTTCATTTCTGCTGAGGAGAAATGCATTCTTATACGCTTCAAACGCGTTATCGAAATCCCCGAACTCACGAAGTATTTCGCCCATCATTTCAAATGCGGGTTTTTCAGCCGGTGTTTTTGCATACGCAAGCGTGATATTTGCATAGAGATCAAGCGCCGCATCAAAATTTCCAACGCAATACAACCAGTTTGCCGCTTCAATTGCCGGTTCCGGGTCCGCGAGGTCAAGAAGCGGGCGGAGGATTTCTCCCCACTGTTCAGGTCCTGTCCGCGGCATATTAATCCACACAATCATCTCGTCGCGTAAAAGAGTTGAAAACCATGCGGCGGCAACACAGATAACCGCATCATATATCCGGTCTTTATCCATTCCTGCAACACCGGCAAGATATGCGGCGGCGTAATCCAGCGGGAACAGCCCCGCGGGCTGTGCCGCCCCGGTATCAAAGAACATCTCAGGATTTTTAATTTCGGTAATAATAAACCGCCGGCCTCTCATTCTCCAGACGGATTCGGGAACTGTTGAGGCCGCGGCGGCAGCAAGGTCAGCGGTTTTATTAATACCTGCAAGATGCGAGCGAAGAAGGTATGAGACACTGGCTTTACGTTTTGCATCGCCGGATTGTACTGCATCTTTATACGCGTATGCCAGCCATTCTCCCAGAGTTGTTTCGGGTATCGTTTCGGTTGCATACTCTGCAAGGAGGCTGAGCAAAAGATTGCGGTCCTGCTCATGGCCAAGAATCGATGAGACGACACGGGCGTGAAACCCGCCGTCCACACTCATCCTGCGCAAAAACATACTCTGCAAAACAAGTTGTTCGTGAATATCCGCGCTCGTATCAAGTTCCGTTAGATAATCGCAAATATACTGATGGGTGAGATGTCCCTCGCTGACATGCATGATAGTTAGTTCTTTTGTGCTCTCTCTATGTAATTGTTGTGATACTATAGCTGTCAGCGTTTCCAAAACGGTTTTTCGCTTTGTTCACGCAGGAAATTTTCAAGCTCGGCAATCTGTTCCCAGAGGGTATGCATCTGTTCTTTCAGCGCGGTAACTTCTGCGGCAACGCCTGCTGTTGCGTCCAGAATCGCGGCGATATCAGTTTCGTTTTTTTCACGGACCGCGGCAAAGCGGTGGTCCATTGTGGCGACCTTCGCTTCAAGTGACCGCACCGCCAAAATCAGTTCTTCTTCGGTCTGTGTTCGCGGGATTTCTTTAATTATTACCGGCGCGTCAGCTTTGGGCGGCAGTTCAACGCCCATCTTTTTCATATCTTCAGCCGCTCTGTCTTCCAGTGTTTTTCCGCCGCGGATTGCCGGTATAATTACTTCCCGCGGCAGTCCCTGTGTTTTCAGATCAGCAATTTTTCTGAAACGGTCAACGGTATTGTCTTCATAGAGCGCAACTTTGCCTATCCGTTTACACGGCAGAATCTCTTCATAGTCTTTGGCGATGAGACGACATTCACTCTCAGAGATTCCGAGAATTCCGGCGACCTCTGCAATTTTTTTTGGTGTTTCTGACATACCTGCTCGTAATAACACTATTAGCCGGATGACAGTTAAAACCACCGCATCATGACAACCGCATCTTCGCCGTCAGCATAATATTCTCCGAAGACAATAACGTCTTCGTATCCGATCCGGTCGTAGAATCCGTGCGCTGCGTTGTTACTTTTGCGCACTTCAAGGCTGCATGCACTGCACCCTTCCAGAAAGAAATCGCGTTCGAGTTTGCGCAGTAAAAGCCGTCCGATCCCAAAGCCCCGCAT
>CAZAWD010000086.1:0-5145 GCA_964488725.1 uncultured Methanomicrobiales archaeon
TGTGCCGTGCTGATTGAAAAACACGCTGCAAGGGAGTATCTGCGGCCGGCGTTTGAACGGTTCGAAATCCCATACGCCGAAGAGGGGGGACAGAATTTTTATGAACGTCAGGAGGTCCGCGATTTTTATCATCTGCTGTATGCAGTGCTGTATCCCACCGAAGATATCCCGCTTTACGGCGTGTTGAGGTCAGCGTATTTCGGGGTCTCGGATGCAGATCTCTGCCGTGCGGCAGCCCGGCGGCCGGGTCCGCTGATTACCCGGCTGAACAATGCGGCAACAGCCCCGCTTGCGTCAGCACTTGCACAGCTTAAACGCTGGCATATGTATGCCCTGAATAAGGAACCCGTGCTGGCCGTGCAGGCTATTTTGCTTGAATCCCAGATTTTCGGGGTGTATGGCGGAATGGACAGCGGCCGGGAAGCAAAAGCCAATCTGGAAAAACTGCTGGCTATCCTGCGGTCACGCTGCGGGACCCGGGCGTATTCTCTGTATGAGTTTGTGTCGTTTCTGGAGGATAGTATGAACTCGAATATCCGCGAGACGGACGGGGTGCCGGGCGAAACGCAGGATGACCGGGTGCGGGTGATGACCGTACACGCGTCAAAAGGTCTGGAGTTTCCCATTGTCTGTGTCTGTTTTGCGGGAGCGGGCGACCGGGACGCGGGAGAGACGGTGCTGTTTGATGAGCGGCTCGGGGTCGGGCTTTCAATTAAAAATCCCGGCGGTCTGAAATTTATCAGCGAGATAACCAAACAGAAACGCGACGAGATGAACGAGGCCGAACACCGCCGGCTCTTTTATGTGGCAATGACACGGGCACGGGATTTTCTGGTGCTTTGCGGGTCGCAGGAGACGAAAAAAGGGTTTGCAGCGGGTTCGTTTATGCAGATGTATGAAGAAGTAAAAGACGCGGTGGTGCCGATTGCCGCTGCCCCGCCACAGCAGGGGCCGCCGAACCGAAACAAGGCAGAACCGCGGCAGATACGCGAACGCGGCGGGTGTCCGGCACCGCTTCCCGAAGATGCGCCCGCAGATACCCGGGTGCCGTCACGTTTCGAGGAGGAGGAGATGCACAAGGGTTCGCTGATGCATGAAATTTTTGCCGGCGGCAATGCAGTATCCGCGGCAAAGCGTGCGGGGCTGCCTGAATGTGCCGAACGCTTTGAGCGGTATTATCAGGAATTTCTGGCGGGTCCGCTGATGAAAGATGCTGCGGACAGCTGGTGCGAACTGGAAATTGCAGCTGACAGCGGTTCGCGCGTTGTCGACCGGCTGGTCCGGTATATGAACGGGCGGTACCGGGTTATTGATTATAAATCCGGCACGGTGTCATCGGCGAACCGAAGCGGACGAATGGAAGAATACCGCCGGCAGGTCTCTGAATATTGTCGGCTGGCGGGTGCAATGCTGAATCAGACGGTTGACGGGTGTCTGTATTTTCCGGAGGAAGAAGCGGACGCGCGGATAGTATCTGTGGTTTAACAGAACCGGTTTCCAAACTCATATATCGTTTCATCCCGCATTATTTACCATGAGTTCCCTTCCTTCATGGTCAAAAACAACCGGTACTGATTTTGCCCGTCTCTGGGACGAGATGTATATGCGGTCCCGGGACCAGAAAATGCGGTTCAGCACAGATAGTAAAGGGTTCTGGGCGCAAAAATCAAATGTAAATCTCTTTGTCAAACGTCTGCGCGCAGATGACCGCGGACGAATCAGCACACAACTAAACGCGTTGCAGTTTCCGGCCGGTGCAACGGTCCTTGATATCGGTGCCGGACCCGGAACGCTTGCAGTGCCGCTTACCCTGCGGGGCTGCCGCGTAACAGCCCTTGAACCGTCCGCTCCCATGCGAAGCGCAATGGCAGAATACCAAAAAGAAATGAATGCCGCAGATATTGCCACCATCGCGGCGGGATTTGAAGATGTCACGGCCGAAAAACTTGGATGCTATGATTATGTTCTCTCCTCCTTCTCGCTCATGATGGGCGATATCCGCGCCCAGCTTGAAAAGATGAACGCGGCCGCCCGCCGTGAAGTGCATATTTTCTGGTTCCTGACCCCGCCGTCGGTTTCACGGGGGAATGTTGAACTATGGCCGCGGCTGTATGGTGAGGATTACTGCTATGAGCCGACGGCCGATATTCTCTGGAATGTGTTGCGTGAGATGGGAATTTTTGCAAATCTCGCGGTGGATACCCGGAAGAAGGAACAGATTTATCCTGATAAAAAAACAGTCTATGAGGATTATTATTCACGGATGCTAGCCTCATCTGACGAACAGCGGGCGGTGGTTGATGCGTATCTAAAAGATAAAATTCAGCCGGCGGAATCGGGATTTGTCGTGCCCGGCACCTCGTGTTCGGCCCATATATGGTGGGAACCGTCCCGCCGGGCGGAGTAACTATATAGATTTAAGCTTTAAAATATATATTTTAATATTAAATCATATTTTTTTAATACAACATATATTTTTTAGTATTACCACATTATCTATCATAGAATATCCTTATATCCTCACCGTAGAAATAAATAAGAGGTACAAACTATGAAGGCGGTCTTAGGATTAGAAGATGGGACCATCATCACCGGCACCGGATTTGGCGTTGAAGGCCAGACCGCTGGTGAAATGGTGGTCAACCTTGCATCCACCGGATACATGGAAGCCCTCAGTGACCCGGGCGTGGCAGGCCAGCTGCTTATGTTCGGCTACCCGCTCGTCGGGAACTACGGGGCAAACAAAGATCAACTTCAGAGCTCGCGTGTCCATGCGGCAGGCACGATTGTGCGCGAACTCTGCGTTCACCCCAAGCACGAACCAACGCTTGGCGAGTTCTTTGAGGAGAACGGCCTTCTCGGCATTGAAGGCGTCGATACCCGGATGCTCACCATAAAACTCCGCGAGCAGGGCGTCATGCGCGCCGCACTCATCACTGACTCCGACGACGGATACAAAGCAGTCGCGCTTGCGCAGGCAGCCCCCGTGCAGGAGAGCCGCGACCTTGTTTCCGGCGTTACCTGTGCGGCCCCCTACCGGATAGCAGGCAGCGGCAAGAAAATTGCCGTGCTTGACTTAGGATGCAAAAAGGCCGTGCTGCAAAGCCTCGCCAAACGCGGCGCAGACCTCACCGTCTACCCGTACGGCACACCGGCCGACGTCATCCTCGCCGACAAACCTTCAGCCCTTTTCGTCAGCAACGGACCCGGCTACCCTCTTGCCGCTCCCAAAGCTATTGCAACCGTAAAAGATATCATCGGCACTATTCCCGTACAGGGAGTATGTATGGGAACCGAAATAATTGCAGCCGCTCTTGGTGCGGAGTTTGAAAAACTGAAACTCGGTCACCGCGGTGCATCCCAGCCGGTAAAATTCAGCGACGGCAGTGTGGCGGTTACCTTCCAGAGCCACGGCTATGCGATACGTGCCGATTCGCTCCCGCAAGGGTGCACCGTTACGTGTGTGAACGCAAACGACGCAACCGTTGAAGGCTTTGAAAACAGCGACCTTGGAATTACCGCAGTGCAGTTCCATCCAGAACACGACGCAATATACGACGGCGTAGAAAAACCCGTATATGATATAATGTACAGAGGTATCCCCGATGCCTAAAAACCCGACTCTCAGAAAAGTCCTCTTAATCGGTTCCGGACCGATTCAGATCGGACAGGCTGCCGAGTTTGATTACGCTGGAACCCAGGCCTGCAAAGCGGTCCGGGAAGAAGGAATTGAAGTCGTCTTAGTCAACTCCAACCCGGCAACGATTCAGACCGATCCCGAAACCGCCGACAAAGTCTATGTCGAGCCGCTGAAAGCTTCGGTTATTGCAGAAATTATCAAAAAAGAAAAACCCGACGGTATTTTATCCGGTATGGGCGGCCAGACCGGTCTGAACCTGACAGCCGAACTCTATGAGATGGGCGCTCTTGAAGGTGTGCAGATTCTCGGCACACCGCTTGACGCGATTTACCATGGCGAAGACCGCGATCTGTTCAAGAAGCTGATGATTGAAATCGGCGAACCGGTTCCGCGAAGTTTCATCTTAACCGACATTACCCAGCTGGAAGACGCATATACCGAAGTAGGCCTGCCGGCGATTATCCGGCCGGCGTATACCCTTGGCGGCAGCGGCGGCGGGGTTGCGGAAACCAAAGATGAACTCCGGAAAATCGTTGAACATGGTCTGACAAAATCGCGGGTTCATCAGGTGTTAATCGAAGAGTCCGTGAAAGGATGGAACGAGATTGAGTTCGAGGTTATGCGGGATGCAAGCGATACCTGCATTATTCTCTGCGGTATGGAAAATGTCGACCCGATGGGCGTACACACCGGCGAGTCGGTGGTTGTTGCCCCGATTCTGTCGCTGACCTCTGATGAGTTCGGCATTATGCGGCGGGCGGCTATTAAAATCATCCGCGCGCTGAATGTGCAGGGAGGATGTAACGTCCAGTTCGCATTTAGAAACGGCGATTACCGTATTATCGAGGTTAACCCGCGGGTGTCCCGGTCATCAGCTCTTGCATCCAAAGCAACCGGCTATCCGATTGCACGGGTTGCTGCCAAGGTTGCTATCGGTCTGCGTCTCGATGAGATTGAAAATATGGTTACCGGCTGCACACCGGCGTGTTTTGAGCCGGTGGTGGATTATGTCGTAGTGAAAGTTGCCCGCTGGCCGTTTGATAAGTTTAAGACGGCGGACCGCACGCTTACGACGTCCATGAAGAGTACGGGCGAAGTAATGGCAATTGGCAGAACCGTTGAGGAAGGGTTTAAGAAAGCGCTCCGATCCCTTGATACTGATATTATTCATCACACTGATATCAGTGAAATAAAAATGATTCTGTCCCGGCCGACGGATGAACGGTTCCCGACGCTGTTTGATGCGTTCCGTCTGGGTATGACGGTGGAAGAAGTTTACAATCTCACCCAGATTGAACCGTTCTTCTTAGAGAAGATTCAAAATATTGTCGATATCGAGCTGGAGCTGCGCGACCACCCGACCGAAGAACTGGTCAAGACAGCGAAAAAGTTCGGGTTTTCCAATGCGGAACTGCGCGAACTGACCGGCTGGAATATTTATAAGATTGAAAGTCTGGTAGGTCTGCCGACCTATAAGATGGTTGATACCTGCGGTGCGGAGTTTC
>CAZAWD010000087.1:0-477 GCA_964488725.1 uncultured Methanomicrobiales archaeon
TACCGATAATCTTTCAGTGTCCGATGCTCCGGTGAATCTGTATGCAGAGGAGACGGGGCTGCTTTCATCCGGGAAAACGAATGAAAACGGGGTGTGGTCGATAACTGCCGAGCTTGCAGACGGTGAGTATCATGTGTATGCGGAGTTCGCCAGCAAATCGTTCCCGCTCGGCGAGAGTGTCAGTGAACCGGTTCTGGTGAAAATTGCAAGTCCGACTCTGTATATTATTCTGATTATTATCGCGGCCGGTGTGCTGGTGTTTGTGGTGGTGCGTATTCTCCGCCGGAAAAAAACGCGGGTGGTGATTCCGGAAACTGTTCTGATGGAGATGACCGGGGAGAAAAAAACCGGTTCTCCGGCCAGAACGATTGTGCGTGCCATCAAAAGAATGTTGGAAGGGGAGCAGACGGTTTCGGATTCAGATGGTTTGCGGGTGATATACCGTACTACGGTCGCGGTTATTGCTGCGTATGAGCA
>CAZAWD010000087.1:487-5072 GCA_964488725.1 uncultured Methanomicrobiales archaeon
CAGGAAGTGAAGAGGGATTCAGATGACATCAAATCATTTATATTGGAATATGAGTATCTACACTATGCAGATGTTAGTGCCAGTGATGCCGACATGGAGAGGATGAAGGCAAAGGCCGAAAAGATTGCAGAGGGATATCATGATGAAGCAAACACATAAACTCTATCTAATACTGGCCGCTGCTCTGATTGTAGGTGCAGGATTTGCCATGCCGGCGGCAGCAGCAGCCGGGACGTTTGATGCCTGGGAGGTCGTATGTTATGATGCGTGGGGGTCGAACTGGGAGAAAGACCCGAATCTGGTTCTTATCCATGATCAATTGAAAACGGCACCGTCAACGGCGCATCAGCAGTGGGATGCAGCGTTTGTTGAAGCGTTCGGCGATGAGTGGATGGATACGTATCCGGATGCGTACCGGTTATATAACCGCCTGATTTCTGTTCCGTCTTCGGTAATGAGGACGTGGGAGACTGTGTTCATGTATATCTGGGGCGAAGACTGGGATGCAAATGCTGATTTTGTTCTGCCGCTCTATAATCAAATAAAAGCAAAAGCGGCGACACCGACACCGACGGCAACGCCAACAGCAACCGCAACACCAACAGCAACCGCAACACCGACCGTAACCGCAACCGCGACGGCAACGGAGCTTCCAACAACCGTCCCGCCGACCGTGAGCACGAATACACCTGAACCGACAAATGTTGCCACTCTCACGCCTACCGCTCCGGCCGCTTCGGGCAGTATCCCGGTGATTCCTATAGGTATCGGCGTCGTGGGTGTACTGGTGCTGATAGGCATCGTTGCGGTTGTTCTGAAAAAACGCAGACCTGTTCCCGCTGACCCGCTGGCTCCGGTAACCCCGGCTCCGGTTTCTCCGCCGCCGGCACCCATGCCGGTACTGAAAGAAGAAATCCCGGTCGTCGTCCCTGAGAAAAAAGCTGAGATTACACCGGCTGCGGAGATACAGCCCGGGCCGGTCGTTGCAGTCAGGCCGGCAGTTCTCAGACCGCCAAAGGAACTCTATGCAGATATTGCCGCATGTCTTGCGGAAAAATATACCATTGCCCATGCTCCCTCCCTTACGCCGCGTCAGCTGGTGTCCCTGACTGACCCGACACCGGAACTGGAAGAGTTTATCCGGCTCTACGAACATGTCCGCTACGCCCCGGCCGTCGGGACGACAGAATCATCCCGGCTCAATGAACTGGCCGCCATCATCCTCAAACAGTATTCATCATGAGAAAAATCATCGTCACTGCGGTTATCATAGGGCTGATAGCAGCGTGTGCGGTCCTTGCGCAGTTCGCCGGGACCGGTGACGAGTTTTCCCGGTATAACACCAACTGGAACGGCACGTCCGATTTCTTCGGGATGGCAGCCGATGACCGGTGTATCTTCACCTACGAGGCGTTGAGCGGAAAAACCAACACCACTCTTTTAATTATCGCACCCGATGAATCGTTTGGCGCGGATGCACGGCTTGAAGCATATCTGCGTGCCGGCAACACCGTCATCATCTTTGATCAGAATGAGACGGCCAATACTTTTCTGAGCGCTATTGGCAGCAGTATTCAGGTTCACAATGAACCCCTTCGTTCGGTGAACATGGAATACAAAGACACGGGTCTTTTCCGTGCGGATGTTGAAGTACCCATTCCCGGAACCAATGTATCTAATCTGTTCTTCAACTATCCGGGCTATGTAACCGGCGGGGCGGCGATGGTCAACACCTCGTATCTTGCGTGGATTGATGTCAACGGCGATAATACGCCGAACAAAAATGAATCCCTGAACATTTACTCTCTGGCGGCCTCAGAGAGTATTGGCAGCGGGCGGGTGGTGGTGGCAGCCGACCCTTCTGTTTTTATTAACAGTATGCTTGACCGCCGCCATACGGAGAACATGCAGGTTCTTTCAGCCCTCATGGCAACTCCGGTCTTAATTGACCAGACCGCAACATTAACAACCCATGGCGGAGGGATTACCGGCGCGCTTACGTTCATTCACCGCTATCCTATGGCCGGGGTAACCCTGCTTGCCGCAATCTTTCTCATTGCCGGCGGCATATATATACGGAGACGTTCAAAACTATGACTGATAAACCTGACATCCAGCCTGTATCCGACTTTCATGCAAAGCTGCAGGAGTCGCTGCATAAATTTATTGTGGGCTACGACTCGCTCATTGATATTTTGATTATTGCCCTCCTCAGTGACGGTTCGGTTATTATCGAAGGTGTGCCCGGAACGGCAAAGACCAGTGTCTGTAAACTTTTCTCCCGGAAAATCGGCGGTAAGTTCGGACGACTTCAGGGTTCGGTTGATGTCCAGCCAATAGATATCATTGGTCTGCGAACATACAATAAAGACAATAATAATTTTGACTTCATGAAGGGTCCGATATTTTCCAATGTGTTTCTGGTAGATGAAATGAATCGTCTGACGCCAAAAGCACAGGGAGCACTGCTTGAAGGAATTGCCGAGCGGCAGGTCACCATTGATAACACGATATATTCGCTTCCTGTTCCGTTTATGGTGATTGCCACCCAGAACCCGTATGAGAGGGAAGGAACGTTCCAGCTCATTGAGGCACAGAAAGACCGGTTTACCTACAGTGTATCTGTAGACCCGCTTTCGTCGGAGGATGAGGTGATGATTCTGTCGCGTGATATGAACCGTGAGCTTGATCTGAAAGCGGTGCTGGATAAAGAAACGGTTATTGTATCGCCTGCTGATATCTCGTCTATGCAGGAAACTATCCGCCGGGTGTTTGCAAGTGAGGATATTCTGACCTATATTGCAGATATTATTACGGCAACCCGCAAACACAGTGATGTCAAACTCGGGGTGAGTACGCGGGGATCTCTTGCCCTTCTGCGCGGGGCGCAGGCTAATGCAGCTATTCACGGCCGGGAGTATATTATTCCTGATGATGTGAAGAGTCTGGTGCCGTTTGTGCTGAGTCACCGGATTATGCTCCGGCGTGAAGCGGCGTTATCCGGCGTGACGATTCGCAGAGTCATTGATAATATTCTGGAAACGGTGCCGGTGAGATAAGGGAATGCGGCCGACTCCCTTCTCCTGCTTTTTTCTGATCATAGCGGTTCCTGCATTTCTCTATGCATGGCTGATGAACAGTCCGAAAGCTGCGGCACTCGGTTTTGCTCTTCTGGCATTTCTGTTTCTGCAGGGAGGGGTGTTTCTGGCACGGAGCAGGACAGCGGCATTGTCTGCTGTTATCACCCGCACGACCGATGTTTCGATTCTCACCCAGGGCGGGCTGGTGAGCGTGTCAGCAGAGGTAACAGCACCTCAGACGCCGCTTACGGTTGAATGGACGGATGTTCCGCCCGCGGGAGCGGCCGTGACTGCCGGCAGCACGTCTTTTGTGCATGGCAAAGCCTCGTATACTATCCGTCTGCCGGTGATGGGGACGTCAGGATTCGGCGGGGTGCGGATGCGGGTATCTGATCTGTTCTTTTCAACGGATATGCTGATATCGTATGCACGCGGTCCGGAACTGGTTGTGTATCCGACG
This sequence comes from uncultured Methanomicrobiales archaeon, assembly GCA_964488725.1. Lineage (GTDB taxonomy): Archaea > Halobacteriota > Methanomicrobia > Methanomicrobiales > Methanocorpusculaceae > Methanocorpusculum. The sequence continues at coordinate 4,028 of CAZAWD010000087.1, forward strand.
GGGATTTCCCTGACGTTTTCCAGTTCCGGCTATGCGGCAACTGAAAGCACGGATGAACGCGATCGTCTGGCAATTATTCCCGGGGCGGATATCAGGAACTACCGTCCGTATGCCGATGGAGATAATATTAAAAATATCAACTGGAAGATGTCGGCCCGCTATGATGAACTGTATGTCCAGCTCAAAACCGATGCGACCGGTGATAATCCGATGCTGGTGCTTGATCTGCCGTCAGACGGCACCGCATCCGAAGTTGCCGCAGAGTTTACCGATGCGGCGTCCGGGGTTATTGAACGGCTGAAACGGCGTGAGGCCTATCCGGTTTTTATTTACAGCGGGGCTGATTGTCTGGGGATGGGGAGTTCGGATAAGGAGGATGAAATGTATGCATATATGAGTCTGGCCGGAACGGTAAAACGCGAGACCGCGCTGTTTCGCCACCGCCATATTTCATCGCTTCTTAAAGAAGCGAATTTAATGCCGGCGGGCTATGATCTTTTTACGACGCGCATCCATGATCTGCTCCGGCAGTCAGGCGACCGGTATCCGACAACCTTTGAGAAAAACTATACCCGGATATCTGCTGAGAACGCGGGGGTGTCGCATTTGTATATTGTTTCCTGCGCACGCGGCGATGTCAGTAATCTGCTGTTCCTTATTGCGGACGCTCAGCTGTATCAGAGAAAGGTGATAGTGGTTCTTGCCGGTCTTCGCAATACGCCGCGTGAATCTGAAATTGTGTCTCTGCTCTTTGATGCGGGTGCTTTTGATGTGGAGGTGGTGTCATGAAAGCAGCGGGTATTATTTCTATTCTTCTGGCGGCCGCCGGAGTTGCCGGCGCGGGTGCCGGCACCTATATTCCTGCCGCGGTCTGTGCAGTTCTTTATCTGATAGCTACGTTCATTCCACTAAACCGGATTGAAGTAAAACTGATACTGCTGACCGGGACCGGTTTTCCCTTAATTCTGTGTGCCGGATATGCGGTGACGGCAGGCGGTATTACCTCTCTGCTTCTTTTGTCGTTGGTTGCAGTCAGCGGTGTTGT
>CAZAWD010000088.1:0-5067 GCA_964488725.1 uncultured Methanomicrobiales archaeon
ACGACTACGTCGAGACCAAAGATGCAATGGAAGAAGCATTTGTTGCCGTTGCAAAGCAGTACACCGGCCGCAAAGTCAAAGTTGCCGTCAACACCGCTGATGTTATCAAGAAAAACCGCCAGTCCATCTTCATGACCGTCAACGGCACCTCCGCTGAAATGGGCGACGACGGATCCGTCGGACGTGGAAACCGCTGCAACGGTCTTATCACGCCGAACCGGCCGATGTCAATGGAAGCAACGTCCGGAAAGAACCCGATCAACCATATCGGTAAAATCTACAACCTGCTGGCAACTGAAATCGCCAAAGAATGCTGCCAGAAAATTGACGGTGTCTCTGAGATGTATGTCCGTCTGCTTTCCCAGATCGGCCACCCCATTGACCACCCGCACGTAGCAGGTGTTCAGTGCATAACCAAACGCGGATACTCATACAAAGACTTTGCACCGGAAGTTGAAGAGATTGTTGACAAGCGTCTGGAAAATATTACTGATATCACCAAACTTGTCATCGACGGAACCTTAAAGACCTTCTAAACGCATGACAAAAATTCGTCTGGCTATTCCAAACAAAGGCCGTATCGCCGAACCCATCAGCGAACTGATGACCAAAGCCGGGATTCATGTCACCATGACGGCTTCGCGTCAGCTGATTACCGAGACAGTGGACCCCAACATCGAGGTCCTCTTTGTCCGGCCGATTGATATCCCCGAATATGTCGCCAAAGGTGTTGCCGATATCGGCATCACCGGCCTTGATATGGTGGCCGAACGCCGGTCCGCCGTTGTGCCGCTGCTGGATTTGAAGTTTGGAAAAGCCCGGCTGGTTCTGGCTGTGCCGGAGAATTCCCCGGTAAAATCCGTTTCCGACATGGCCGGCATGCGTGTTGCAACCGAGTTCCCCACCATCTGTTCAGACTATTTCAAAGAAGCAGGCGTTGACGTCAGTATCATTCAGGTTTCCGGTGCCTGTGAAGCGGCGCCGCAGCTCGGTGTTGCCGACGCCATTGCAGATCTCACCTCGTCCGGGACGACGCTTGCCATAAACAAACTGCGGATTATAGCAGAGCTCCTGACCAGCACGACGAATGTTATTGCAAATGCTCTGGCGCTTGAAACAAAACGCGAAAAAATCGACGAGGTTATTCTCGCATTTGAAAGCGTGATTGCTGCCCGCGGCAAATGCTATCTGATGCTGAACGTTGAACGCGCGAACCTTTCCGTCATTGAAGAGATGATTCCGGGTCTCGGCGGTCCGACTATCATGGATATTGCCGGTTCCACTTCTGTATCTCTGCACGCGGTTGTGCCCTCGGACAGAGTATATCAGTTAATCAACCAGTTAAAACTCGCCGGAGCCCGCGACCTTCTGGTTCTTGATATCCAGCGGATGGTTCGCTGATGCAGATTTTTCCGGCGGTCGATATTTTACGGGGCAGATGCGTCCAGCTGGTCGGCGGCGACAAATCAACCGCAATCGATTACGGAACCCCGCGGGATAACGCCCGCCGCTGGATTGATGAAGGGGCAGATGCTCTTCATATTGTCAATCTGGACGGCGCATTTTCAGCCAGTGCGGAAAATGCGTCATGTATCCGCGAACTGGTGGATACAACCGACGTGTTCATTGAACTCGGCGGCGGTATCCGCAGTATGTCCGATGCCCGCGGCTGGCTGAACTGCGGCGTCGCCCGCATTATTCTCAGCACCTATGCGGTAAAAGAGCCCGATGCCATCGCGGCTCTTGCCCGTGAGTTCGGGCCGGAGCGAATCTGCGCCGGTGTGGATGCACGCGGCAGCAGTCTGTCGGTTGAAGGATGGACCGCGTCTGCCGGAGATTATATTGCATGGGCACAACGGTTTGCCGGCCTCGGTGCCGGCGCTCTGCTCTACACGAATATCGATGTGGAGGGACGGCAGAGCGGCATTAATCCGGAACCGGTCCGCCGGCTGATTGACGCGGTTGAGATTCCGGTTATTGTATCAGGCGGCGTTTCGTGCGCTGCTGATGTCCGTCATTTAAAATCGCTTGGCGCCGGAGGATGCGTTCTCGGCTCCGCGCTCTACAGCGGAAAACTATCACTGACCGAAGCGCTGGAGGCAGAAAAAAATGAGACGAGCTGAACTTACACGCAAAACCGCGGAGACGGCGGTTAGTATTGTTTTCGATCCCGATACCCGCGGTCCGTGCGTGATTTCGACCGGTATCGGGTTTATGGATCATATGCTGAATGCATTTTCAAAACACGGCGGATTTTTGATTGAGGTTCAGGCAGAAGGCGATCTCGCGGTCGACGTGCATCATACGATAGAAGATATCGGCATTGTATTAGGCGACGCGGTTCGCCAGGCGGTCGGCAGCGGGGCCGGCATTACCCGGTTTGCGGACGTTACCATTCCGATGGATGAGTCGCGGGCAACGGCGGTTCTGGACGTCGGCGGCCGCGGGTATCTTGTAATGGACGGGCTGTTTACCGGGATTTCGACCGGCGGGATTCCCAATGATCTGTTTGAACATTTCTTCTACAGTTTCTGTATTCATGCAGGTATTACAGCGCATATTATCTTCTCCGGCGTAAACGATCATCATAAAGCTGAAGCAATCTTTAAAGCGTTCGGGATTGCACTGGGGCGTGCGCTTGTCATCCGTGACGGATGCAGCGATGTGCCAAGCACGAAAGGAACACTCTGACTTTTTTTCGTGCCAAGACGGTAGTCTAAATACCTCCGGGCCCTAATATATACCAATTCAAATGGCAGGCGACAACAGATTTATATCAATACTCGGCCGGCCGCTGACAACCCCTATTGTAGCGGCGTCAATGGCAGGCATAACAGATGCGGCATATGTTCTCGAACGTGAACAACATATCGGTGCGGCGTTTCTCGGGGGATACAATATCGATGCGGTTTCGCGTGCCGCGTCAGCAAAAATTGCTTCCTGCGGCAGAAAGGAGTTTGATGCGGATTTCGATGATATCGCAACCGAACTGGCGATGCTGGAAGGAAGCCGGGTTGTCATCGGCCTGAATCTTCGCGGAGCGACGCCTGAAGCGTTCTTAGCTGCCGCACAGACGTTTGGTGCGGACATTATATATGAAATCGATGCGCACTGCCGGCAGGAGCCGATGGTTGAAGCCGGGTGCGGCGAAGCACTGCTGCGGGACACGGGCCGGCTTTGTGCTATTGTCAAAGCACTCAGCGATGCAGGATATACGGTTTCGGTAAAAACCCGTGCCGGTATCACCGACGACCGGGCGCTTGCACAGAATCTTTGGGCGGCGGGTGCAAAGATTTTGCACGTTGACCTGATGGACGTCGGCTATACCCGGGTGCGTCAGATACGAAACAGCTGTCCGCTGATAATTATTGCCAATAACGGCGTTGATGCGCCTGATACGATGATGGACTATTTTTCGCACGGTGCGGATTTAGTCTCGCTTGCCCGCCATGCAGACCTCGACACGCTTCGTGCGCTGGACCGCTATATCCGTGCGCTGGCCGAAGAGACCGGCTGGTATAATGCACCAAAACAGCTCTGCCGCGGCGGCGATTACCGGTCTCTGGCGTTCTGCTGTATGCCGGTGAAACAGTGTCCGCTGCTTCCGGCACTGGATGCCATAGGAATAGAACGCACCGCATATACCCAGCTGAAACACGCCGCGGCCGCCGGCACCCCGCTGGAACAGGGAAGCCATACCTGTTTCGGGAGCCTGGCGTTCTGCTGTAAGTCGTCGACGCCGTGTATGTTTCGGGATATGACCATGAAAGCCATGCAGCTGCCAAAGAATGAATACATGCAGCTGAAACGCGGTCTGGCTGAAGAGTTGATGAAACAGATTTTTCTGATTAAAAAATGATTGAGTGTCTCATGCAGCCGGCGGAGCTGGCAGAGTTTGCCATGCTCCTTGAAGTGAGTGCAAAAGTCAAACCGGGAAATATTGACCGGATGCATGATTATCCGGACACTATTTTTGAACATTTTCTCTGCTCGGCGGTTCGCGCCCGGGAAGTGTTCGACCGCATTGACGAGATGTCGATAGGGGACGCGATGTATGCGGCGGTTCGTCTGACGAATAATCACAGCGGCGGCAATACTCATTTCGGTGCGTTTATTCTTCTTCTGCCGCTTCTGAAAGGAAACGGAATTGAAGGAGCCGGCCGTGCGGTTCATGCAACAACGGTAGAGGATGCAGTGCAGTTTTACCGGGCGTTTGGTCTGACGGCGGTGCGGGTGGTAAAGGATGCGGAGATGGATGTCAATGACCCGGCGTCACTTGCTGTGCTGCGCGAGAAAGGGATGACGATGTATGATGTAATGGCGTTTTCAGCACACAATGATATGGTGGCCCGGGAATGGACTAACGGGTTTGCGTTGACCCGTGAAGCGGCCGACCGGCTGAAAGCAGGAAAGGGCGGAGTCTCTGCTATTCCGCAGATGTTTTTAGAGATGCTGGCCCGTTATCCTGATACGTTTGTTGCAAAAAAGTTCGGGATGGCAAGGTCCGTTGAGCTGTGTGAAGCCGCAAAAGGTGTGCTTGCCGGTCGTATGAGTGTTGATGAACTGGACGACCGCTGTCTGCGTACCGGTGTGAACCCGGGTTCACTTGCTGATATTTGTATTGCAGGTATTTTTATTGCGTTGATGGAGGGGTGGAAATGGGACTGCTAGGCGAAGGAATAACCGAGGTTATTGCGGTTACCCAAAATAATGCAGCGCCTATTGGTATTATTATCCGGCCGCATCAGGGGCCGAAGATGATTCTGTTTAAAGGGTCGAAGACAGAGGAAAATATCCGGCAATACGGATGGGTTACTGCAAACTTTGTTTCCGATTCGTTTTTGTATCCGAAGTATGCGTTTTCGGATGTGCTGCCGGGTGAACTGGTGGAAACATACGGCGGCGGTATTGCTATGCAGCGGCTCAAAGAGGCCGATGCATGGATGGGATTTTTAGCGGTTGTGACGCACGAGAGCAGGGATGCATATTTTGTCGATCTTGAACCGGTGGCATCGGAATATATGCGTCAGGATGTCCGCCCGGTCAATCGCGGGTTTGATGCGGTGA
>CAZAWD010000089.1:0-2815 GCA_964488725.1 uncultured Methanomicrobiales archaeon
ACGCTGGGAATAATAGTTATTTAAATTTTGGAGTGAACAACGCCATGACTGTTCTGATAGTTCCCGTTGTATGCGCTTTCAACTTTACCGTCTACCGGATGAATCAGCATCTGAACAACGCGCATGCCTTTGCTCACCGCAATGTCTTCCGGCCCCATGTTTGTCATACACAGGGTCAGGTTCCCACAGAACCCCGGATCAATATACCCCGCTCCAAGAACAACGCCTTTTCTTCCAAAGGATGACCGGCCCCAGAGGGTCGCACACAAATCGGAAGGAAGTGATACAAATTCCATGGTCGGAACTAAGGTGAGCGCACCTTTTTTAATAACAATATCTTCTGAACTGCGCAGGTCGTAGGATGAGGGCTGAAGGGAGTCTTCACAAAAAGGGTCGATTCCAAGTGTTTTATCTGCCAGACGGGACCGGATGATAGATGAAGATAGGACCATGCATAAAGTATATGGGGGCGGTCGGTATTAAATCAACAGGAGTAAAAGCAAGAAGAACATATAGAGTTATGATAAAGGACTTGTAGGGTAGTGGATATCCTATCGGGCTTCGAACCCGATGAACCGGGTTCGATCCCCGGCAGGTCCGCTGATGTTTTTTGAGGGCGCATGAATTAAAGCCCGGATTGACCGTATTTTTCAATCAACCTGAAAAAAGCTGTTTACGGCGGTAAAGGGTGCCGATAAAATCATAATATATTTATGTTGAGGAATGAAACTTTAGAATGAGGTGTAAAGAACTATGACTTACGGAATTGAATTCGTTCCAGGAAACGTCAATGTCAAGCAGGTAGTTAACTTCTGCAAACTCGCTGAGAGCAAAGACATCGACTACGCATGGATCACCAACCACTACAACAACAGACACTGCTATGCAGTCTTAACTGCTGTCGCACAGGCAACCACCACCCTGAAGATGGGACCGGGTATCATGAACGCCTTTACCGACACACCGGCAGCAATGGCATCTTTTGCATGCACACTTAATGAAATCTCCGATGGACGTGCAACCCTCGGTATCGGCCCGGGCGACCTTTCAACTCTTCCAAAGCTCGCAATCCAGCCGGCAAAACCAGTCGCAAGACTCGGTGAGGCAATTGACACGATTCGTGACCTCTGCTCAGGTGCAGAGCTGAAGAAGTCAGGAAAGGCATTCTTCGACTACGATGGTGCAAAACTGACCGGTGTTACCCTTCCGGGCAAGAAAGGCATCCCAATCTATGTCGGCGCACAGGGACCCAAAGTACTGGAGCTCGCCGGACTGAAAGGCGATGGCGCACTTATTAACGCGTCCAACCCGAAGGATTTCGAAGTTGCAATCCCAATCATTAAAGCAGCATGCGAGACGGTTGGTAAGAAAGGATTCGATGTCGGTGCATACACTGCACTTTCAATCGACAAAGATGAGAAGAAAGCAAAGAAGGCAGCAAAGATTGTCTCTGCATTTATTGCAGCAGGATCTCCCGAAGCACTTCTTCTGCGCCACGGTCTTGACCTCGCAAACGTTGCAAAGATTAAAGATGCACTTTCACGTTTCGACTTCAAGTCAGTCAACGAACTTGTCACGGACAAAGAGCTTGACGCATTCACTATCTGCGGAACCCCCGATACTATCCGCCAGAAATGTGATGACCTGACCAAAGCAGGCGTTACCCAGATCATTTTCGGATCTCCGCTCGGACCCGACATGACAAACTCTATCCGCCTGCTCGGCAAGATTATGTAAATTCGGGGAAACCTGAATTTCCAATTTTTTTTATTGCTTAAAAAAGCGAATTACTAATATCAGTGCCCGTCCAATATACTTGGAATGATTGATGTGAATAATCTCCTGATGGGGGGCGTTGTTCTGGCCATTGGTTTGCTGTTGCGTTTGGGGTATATATTTTCAAGCGGGTTCTGCTTTCAAAAATCAAAAGCGGCCTGATTTATTCCGTGGTAAAACCTCTTGCAATGCCGTTGATTGTGTATATTGTGGTAACGACGATTTATACGGCATGCTGGATGTATTTTAAGGAGTATATTGCGTTCGATGCAATGTATTATTCGGCGGTCTGTGTTCTGGTAGGGACGTGGGCGGCGTATCGTGCGGTTCTTTCAGCGATTGATTTCATGATGCCGGCAACGAAGGAGAATTCAAAGAAGGTTGCGCCGCTGAGCAAGTTTCTTGCGCGTCTTCTGATTCTCGTAATCGGTTTGTTTATGATTCTGAGTGTGCTGAAAATTGATATAACACCGTTGCTTGCCAGTGCAGGGGTTGCCGGGATTGCGGTCGCACTGGCAGCACAGGACCTGCTGGGAAATGTATTCGGCGGGGTGGTGCTGTATACTGATATGCCGTTCAATGAGGGTGACTGGGTTTCTATCAGCGGGAATTACGGAAAAGTGCTCCATGTCGGTCTGCGAAGTACGAGAATTATGACAGGGGATAATCAGTTGATGACAATTCCGAATTCAAGTGTATCTTCTAATATAATCATTAACTATTCAAAACCAAGCGAGTATATGACGATCAGGGAGATTATCGGGGTGGCGTATGGGTCTGATGTTGCACTGGTGAAACAGAGTATGCTGGATGCGGTTACGACGGCAATGGAGATGACAGCATATTTTTCAAAGGAGGTTGCGCCTGACGTTAATTTTATGGAGTTTGCGGACTCGTCATTGAATTTCGAACTGAGTTTCTGTTCGGCGTCGCCGCAGGTGAAGAGGAAGGCGATTGATGCGGTGAATACCGAAGTTGACCGGATTTTCAGAGAACGCAATATTGAGGTCCCGTTTCCGCAGCGGGTGGTTACGCTTAT
>CAZAWD010000089.1:2825-4960 GCA_964488725.1 uncultured Methanomicrobiales archaeon
CCGGCGCAGGCCTGAGGTTTTTTTACCTTTCAATTTTTCCCGTGCAAGTGAACAACGTCTTATGCTGACAGCGACAATATAACAGGTACATTATGGAATTTGGCTGGCTGATACCGGTAATTATTGCGATTATGATTTATGCGTGTATCTGTTACGTTATTAAATCAAAGAATATTCTGCCGAATGTTTTTGCCTTTATGGGCCCGTGCCTGATGATAAAAACCGAGCATGTCGGTATTTTTGATACGTTGGCACGGTGGAAGAAACTGCTCATTGCCTATGCGACGACCGGGGTTGTTTTAACGGTTATCTGCGGGATTGTAATTACATTTTTGTTTATTCTTACAGCGTATCTGACGATGCTGGTTCAGCCGGAACCGGTTGCGCCGCAAAATCTTTTGCTGATTCCGGGGCTGAATGAGTATGTGCCATCAACGTTTGCCGTATGGTTTGCACTGGTATTTTCGATGGTTATTCATGAAGCCGGACATGGGATTATGTCGCGCGCTGAAAATATCAGGGTGAAATCAACCGGCATTCTGGCACTGGTGATTCCTATCGGGGCGTTTGTCGAGCCGGAGGAAGAGGATGTAAAAAATGCACCGCTGGCAACAAAACTGCGGATGTTTGCAGCAGGAATTACCAATAATCTGGTTGTCGGGACGATTTGTTTAATTATTCTGGCGGCAATGCTGGGCATGATTGTACCGGGCGATCATCCGTATGTGTATGGGGTGTATTCGGGGTATCCTGCTGAGGAGGCAGGGGTAATGCCCGGCATGATTATTACGGCCATTAATGATGTTGCCACGTATTCAATGAGTGATGTGTCAGCGGTGTTGGCGAATACAACAGCCGGGCAGACAGTTACCCTTGCCGGAGTATATCAGGGTACGCCGCAGATGTATGATATTACTCTTGCAGCGGTTCCTGATGAGCTGACAAATAATCTGACGACGAATACAGGGTTTATCGGGATTTCGTTCTCGGAACCGAAGGTCCTGACAAACACTCTGAATACACTGACGCATCCGTCGTCAGCGGGTGGCGCGCTGTCATCGTTTCTAACGTTTGTTGTTCTGCCATTTTCATCAATGATGGGCGGCGGGAATGTGTTTGGGTTTATGATTGCGGATTCACCGGACCCGGCAATCCTTGCCGCGCCGTTTGCAGGATTCTGGGAGATTGTACATGTGTTGTTCTGGTGCGCGTGGATTAATATTCTGCTGGGAATTTTCAATGCGTTACCGGTTGGCATTTTCGACGGAGGACAAATGTTGCGGGAATGGATGGCAAGTCTGTTTACCAAACGGGGAAAAAGTCCGGAGATGGCGTATCGTATCTGCAGTATGATTACATATGTACTGGTAATTGCAATTATTATTCCAATTCTGATGCCATACTTTTTCTGAGGGAAAACAAACCATTAATCCCTTACCCTTACCATAGTAAGGTATGAAGAAAATTGCGGTCCTGGCATCGGGTCGGGGCTCAAACTTTCAGGTTCTGCTGGATAATATCACGTGCAAAAAAATCAAGGGAGAGTGTGTGGCGCTCCTTACTGATAATAAAGATGCATATGCTATTGAACGGGCAAGAGCCGCTGGAGTGAGAGTAGTTGTTCATCACTACAAAGACTACCCGTCTAAAGCAGCATATGAAGCAGACCTTCTTGACTCAATGAAAAAAACCAATGCGGATCTCTTTGTCTGTGCAGGTTATATGCGTATTATCGGGCCGGAAATAGCAAGAGAGTTTCACGGACGGATGATGAATATCCACCCCGCACTTTTACCGGCGTTTCCGGGACTGCACGCACAAAGGCAGGCTCTGGAATACGGAGTGAAAATTGCAGGATGTACGGTCCATTTTATGGATGAGGGGCTTGATTCAGGACCAATTATTATTCAAAAGGCGGTACCTGTTATGGATAGCGATGATGAGGCCGCAATTGATGCACGCATTCTTGAGCAGGAGCATATAGCATACTCTGAAGCAATAGCATTATTTTGTGAGGACCGGCTGCATGTTGAAGGCCGGCGGGTATGGGTATCACCAAAACAATGAAGAACCCATACGTTCCCGTAGATCAAGCAGAACTCCAGGGCAAAATCAGAGAGAGGGATACCTTCCCG
>CAZAWD010000090.1:0-4885 GCA_964488725.1 uncultured Methanomicrobiales archaeon
GGCATGGGATTTGGGACCGGTCGTTGCATCAGTGTATCATACCTTCAAACCGTGCGGTTCAGAACGAATACGGGATGCTGAGCAGAGCAATATCTTTGATAAATTTACTTCTGAGGAGATAGATCTGCTACTGGATGTCATACGGGCATACGGCCAATATTCCACCCCTAAACTTATTGAGCTGACGCACCGGAAGGGCGGCCCATGGGCACAGGTGTATGTGAAAGGCACCCGCAATATTGTTATTCCAAAGGAGAGTATGAGGGAGTATTTCCTTCATGAAAATGTAGGTGAGTTTTCCACTCATTATGATGTAACACGGGACACTGTCGGGTATCGGGATGCAGACGGGTGTCTGGTTCTCCCTAAAGAATGGGATGATGATGAGTAAACCAGAGAGATGGGAGGTCTGGTTTGCATCAGTGAGGTTTGAGGATAGTCCGGATAGAAAGCAGCGCCCGGTAGTTATCATTTCGCCGGGTGTTGCGTATTATCTTTCACTGAAACTGACAACTCATGCGCCGCGGGAATGGTGCAACGGGGAATACGCTCTTCAAAAATGGAGTGAAGCGGGCCTTGCCAGACCGTCAACGGTTCGCGCATCAAAAGTATTACAACTGGTTGATTCTGATTTTTCCCATAAACTCGGACGTCTCCATCCGGTGGATATATTGGCATTGCAGACTGTTTTGATTGAATCAAACCATTCGTGAGTAAGGTGGTGTACCAAAGATAAAAGCCGCTCTACAGCCAGCCGTGTTCCTTCCAGTATATTTTATCCGGTTCCGTATCAGCGAACCGCGAGACAAACCGCTTAAAGATAAACCTGAGCACCCGGTGTTCAACACACGGGCAAATCCGCATCCGCTTCTGCGTCAGCGCATAAAACCGGCGGGCACTCTTTTGAATCGACCGCGTAAAGGCTTCCTGCTTCGCATCAGACATCTCATCCCAGTTGCCGGTCCACATATTAAACCGGAGCGATATAATGCGTTTAACGCCCCAGAACAGAAGATTGCGGCGGATGGTGCTCACGACCCGGCGGGTTCCCGCACCGGCCGCGGTCGCGATAATAAACCCGGTTTTATCAAACATCTCAGGATTCGGGCGGTGATTCATATAGGTACAGGCCAGATGATCGAACACGGTTTTTATCTGGGCGGTCTCAGCAAGGGCATAACTCGGGCAGCCGATCAGAATACCGTCGGCCGCTTTGAGTTTGTCCAGAATCGGATGGGTATATGCTTTGTCGGGGCATATCTCGCCGCCGTAGGTACCGCGGCGAAGACAGGAAAAACATCCTTTGCAAAAACAGGGGAGGTCGCGGGGAAGATAGATGTGCTCGAACTCAACAGCCCCGCATTTTTTCATCTCGTCTTCAACAAGAGAGATAACAAGATCGGTATTTCCTTTCCGGGGGCTGCCGTGAACAGCACATATTTTCATACCTATGGTATAGGAGTGCAGATATATTGGGTGTTGCGGTTCTCATAGCTGCATGCGCAGAACGGGTTTTGCAAGGTGGCGGCGGGCGTCCGGCGGAACTTCATACCAGCCCGGCTGAATGCTGCGGGGCAGATAGGCCGGCTCACGTACGCGGCCCGGACAGCTGCGGCATTTGTATCCTTTTCCCCGGCCGGCCGAGGTCATGCGGCCGCCGCAGAGAGGGCATACCGGCGAGGTCCGGTCTTCGGCCGCAGCACACGAAAGAAGCCGGAACTTTTCCAGATGAAGCCCGCCGTTTTGATAGCCGCCATACACGGTTACCCGGTCGCCGGGGGCGAGGGCCCGCACCGCGTCGCGGAATTCTTTGGTGGGTTCAAAGGCAAGACAGTCAACCGCCCCGACCCGTATGGTAACATGCCCGCCGCGGGACGTGACGGGAGCGGAGGCGACGGTGCCGGTGTAGACATAGGAGCGCCCGTCCAGAAATTCCCCGTCGGTGCTGAGGAGATGGGCGTCGGTTCCCTGATTGGTTTCCCAGATGACGAAGCGGTCCGGCGTTTCGGTTTTCACCAGTGCGGCGGCCCGGGCGACCCATTCAGGCGACTCGCCGCGGAGGCCGAAAAGCACGGGGTCTTTTCCGTGCGGAAGACAGACCGGTTTGCCTGCCAAAACGTCCCATGTGTCCCATGTATGGGGGGCGGTTGCCGCATCGGCTGCCCGGAAGCTTTCCGCATCAAAGAGCCGCGGTGTCCCGAATGCATCGGGTCTGCGGTATGCAAGATACTCATACGTTTTATCCGGAAGCACGGCGGAGATGGCCGCAAGCGCTCCGATGAGGCCCCGGCCGTTTTTGTAGCCGCGGTAGCGGGCGCCGAGGGCGTTAAGGCGGGCAACCGTTTCTTCAATGGTGCAGAACTCACGCAGAGCCTGATAATAGTATTCGGCCGGCGGTTTGTCGCGGCATACGACGAAGCCGGGGTTGGTGTTCGCACAGTCAAACATGGCGTAGCGGGTGATAAACCTATCCGCGGTTTGTACGCAAAATTCCATGTCGCCGTCGAACTCGATGGCAACACCGGCGTTGCCCCGTGTTTTCCACGGCACGTTCGGATTCAGACGAATGAGCCGCATGGAACGAACGGTGCACCCGCCCGCACGCAGGGCATCGGCTATGAGGGCGCCCAGATAGGTGGTACACATCCCGTCAGGGGAGTCGGTGTCGTCAAGTCCAAGAAACATCTGAATATAGATAGCAGGGAAAAGAAGATAGGTGTTTGGGTTTTTCTATTCTCTCTTCTCATCCGGCATTCTGGTTTACTGGCGGTTCAGGCAGGTCTCAATTTTTCAGGAAAGAAGTTCGGGACGTGTGCTCTTCATCGTATTACTTCTCCTGCCACATGAATTTACCGCTTGAAACCAGGGTGGAAATATCTCAAGAGTCATCAAAAATAAAAAAAGGGTAACTATTCACCCCCTTTTATCGGAGCGAAAAATATTCATCTCTTCTTTCCCGTCCGGCAGTGCTCACACCCCCCAAAACACCCGCTGCACCCTCCGCATCCGCAGTTCCCTTTCGCCGACCGGACAACCGACCGGACGGAAAAGAAAACAATCACCACCGCAATACCCGCAAAGAGAAAACCCCACACCAGCTCAGAAGCCAAGGAGAACACCCCCCTGATAGACAAGGAACGACACAACCCACGCGACCGCAAACATCAGAAACGCCGCACCGAACATAAACCTCCATGACCCCGTCTCCTTCTTAATCGTAATCAGCGCCGCAAGACAGGGAACATAGAGCAGGATAAAGACCATAAACGAATAGGCCGACAGCGGCGTAAACACCTGCGTCAGAACCGCACCCAGCCCCTCCTCTGCCACCCCGAAAAGCGTCCCGAACGTCCCGATAACAACCTCCTTTGCAACCAGCCCCATAATAATCGCAACCCCCGCCTCGGCAAACCCGAACCCGAGCGGCGCAAACACAGGCGCAATTGCAGAACCGATCATCCCGATAACCGACTCAGACGACGCATACCCCACCCCGAACGGCAGAGAAGCAAGAAGCCAGACAACCATAACCGCCGGAAAAATAATTGTCCCGGCACGGACAAGAAACTCACGTGCATTATCCCACGTGTGAATCAGAACACCCTTAATAGTAGGGAACCGATACGGCGGCATCTCCAGAACAAACTCCGACGACTCCCCCTTAAACAGCGTACGGCGAAGCAGAAACCCGACAATCAGCGCCACAAGAATACCCGTCAGATACAGCGAGAACATCACAACCCCCTGCCACTGTGCCGCAAAGAAAATACCCACCAGCAGAAGATACACCGGCAGCCGGGCACTACACGACATAAAAGGCGTCAGAAGAATCGTAAGATTACGTTCCCGCTTTGTTTCAAGCGACCGTGCCGCCATAATAGCCGGAACACTGCATCCGAACCCGAGAATCATCGGAATAAACGATTTCCCGTGCAGACCGAGCTTGTGCATAATACGGTCCATGAGAACAGCAACCCGTGCCATATATCCTGAATCTTCCAGAATAGAAAGAAGAAGAAACATCAGAATAATATTCGGCAGGAAAACAATCACCGAGCCAAGACCTGCGATAACACCGTCGGATACAAGAGACACAAGCCATGCAGGAGCCGAAACAACTGCAAGACCTGCCGCGGCTATCCCGCCGAGCCAGCCGAAGAACGTATCAATCAGCTCCATAACCGGTGCGCCGAGGGTGAAGACAATCTGGAAAATCCCAAACATAATGAGCAGGAAGAGCGGAAATCCCAGCCAGCGGTTGGTCACGATTTTATCGATTCGCTCAGTCTGATTTTTTCCGGCGGCAGGCCCCTTGGTAACTGATTCGTGAAGAATACCGGCGATATATCCGTATCGTGCGTCGGCAAAGATACCGGCCATATCCGATCCGGTGATGCTTTCGAGGTGACGACGGACCGTGCCGTATTGAGAGGGCTCATTCTCTTCCGGGTTGATGAGAGCGTAGATGACCTGAAACCGGCTGGTTGCCGGCGTAATGAGTTCAGCAATGCGGCCTTCAATCTCGGATGAGTAGCGGGGAAGCGCCCGCGACGGCGAGGGTGAGGCTATGACGGCATCCAGAAGGTCATTATGGCCTATCCTATCGATTGCTTCTATTTTTACGACCGGGACACCGAGCAGGGCAGAGAGTTTTTTGGTATTGATTATCTGACCTTCGGCCTCGGCATAGCGGTTCATGTTAAGGGCGATGACCAGCGGGCACTGCATCTCGATGAGCTGGAGTGT
Source organism: uncultured Methanomicrobiales archaeon (assembly GCA_964488725.1). Classification (GTDB taxonomy): domain Archaea; phylum Halobacteriota; class Methanomicrobia; order Methanomicrobiales; family Methanocorpusculaceae; genus Methanocorpusculum. The sequence continues at coordinate 4,747 of CAZAWD010000090.1, forward strand.
TAAGTAAAGGTTGCGTTCAAGATGGGCGGCGTCGATGATGTTGACCACAACGCCGGGGCGTTCGTTTTGAAGGTAGGATGAAGCGATCTCTTCTTCCATGGTGCGGGAGGAGAGGCTGTAGGTGCCGGGCAGGTCGATG
>CAZAWD010000091.1:0-4816 GCA_964488725.1 uncultured Methanomicrobiales archaeon
AACAGCAAAACATACCGCAACAACACCTGCCAGAATCAAAAGGGTATAGTCACTCATCAGATCCGCTCCTTATTTTTTCAATAAATGCATGTGTCGTTGAACATCCGGCTTCTTTTGCTGCCCGTGCGAGGAGTTTTGTCACTCCTGTTCCATACTGCATGGCCTTCTTCGGTTTCCATGCAATCTCAGGCGGAAGAAACCGTTCAGCTACCCGGCGCAGCGCAATCTTTCTCTGCTCGCCGCATACAAGTTCATCGGGTGTTAGTATCCGTGCTGCACGAACAACCCGCATATCCATATACGGCATTGAATACCAAACCCCGAACTGAGATGCAACCGCGAGATCGCGGGCACGCTGGGCGTCAAGACCTGCGAAATCAGCGCTCAGATCACGGCGGAGGTTTGCTGACCGTCCGTAGCGGGCGTATCCGGCGAACAGTTCGTCGGCTGCCTGACCGGTCAGGACGCGTTCTGCTCCCTGCCGGGAAGCAAGCGAACAGATAAACCAGCCGGAGAGTGCAAGTTCAATGTCCATCGGGGTTGCCCCGGGCAGCAGGGCACACACCCGCGGCAGTGCGGCTAAAATATCGTCCATTGAAATCTGCTGAATGGTAAGGGACAGACCCAGGATATCTGCTGCATACTCTGCAGCGCGCATATCGTGTGAGTCCTCAGCGCCCACTGCTATTGCCGGCAGCCCGGAAATTGCGGCGACCAGTGCTGAATCAACTCCCCCGGAAAGCGTTACGACCGCGTTTGGCGCACAGCGAAGACGCACGGATTCAACAACCGCTGCATCGAGCGGCAGGGTGGGGACGTGGGGGATGACCGGCCGGCTCACTCCGCCGCACACCACTTTCCCGGCCGGAATTTCTGCGGGCATAATCCCAAAACAGTCGCGTGCAGAAATATCCCGGGTCGAAAGCGCAAACTCACCCCCCGCGGTGGTCAGTTCATCGGCCGAAAGCATGCATGCCGCATCGCCGGAAACCACCCGGCCGTCTACCTCAATCCACCCGCGCATCATACTTAATATCCTCGCTGCAGTCCGTCCAGCTCATCAGATACTGCACTGCGGATAAGTTTATCCAGAGCTTTCATATCAATCGCCGCAGCTGAACGCTCGTCAAGCCGCGCATGCATTATCAAAATTGCAGTACTTAGATCAGAGGAGTAACCGGCCGCTGCTAAAAGAGCCTCTTCACTCACCCGAACCACCTTTGATGCCATGCTTATCTGTCAGTTGTCAATCTATTTATATGTAACAAACTGTAACGGGGCCGGATATGCATGTTCCAAAATGTAACGGCCGCCGTGCGACCTGTTACGATTTGTAACTCCTGCGGGTTGATGCAAAATAAACGCCGAGTGCCATAATAACCAGTGCGGCGGCGAACTGAACCGTCGGCATTTCCTGAAACATCACGAGTGAAAAGGCCGCACCAATAAACGGCGCAACGGCATAATACGTACTGGTCCGTGCGGCCCCGATAAAACGCTGGGCATACACATAGAAAAATATACTCAGACCATACGACACAAACCCAAGCAGCATAACCCCGGCGGCCGGCAGAACCGGCGGCAGCGTTTCTCCTGCTATAACCGCAAGTAGCAACGCCCCTGCCCCGGAAAAAATACCTTTCAGCACCACGATGGTCAGCGGACTTTTATCTGCTAGTTTGCGTGTGCAGTTATTTTCAAATCCCCAGAACAAACAGCCGGCCAGAATCAGAAACGCTCCGGGCGACAGGGTAACCGCACCTGTATTCTCCACGGACAAAACAATACTCGAAACAGTTACCAGAACGATCGCTATCCACAAGCGGCCCGGCACCCGTTCGTGAAAAATCATCAGCGCAATAACGGCGGTTGCCGCAATCTCAAAATTACTCAGTAGTGACGCCGTTGCCGCAGATGTCAGGGAAAGCCCGGTCATCACCGCTGCCAGTGCGGCGATATTCAACACAATCATGCCGATACCATATGGCATATCAGAACGGCTAAGCGGAAGCCCGCCTGTTGGCAGGTTCACTTTCAGCGCCCGCAGCACCCCGCCGGAAACTGCCATAAAAAAACCCGCTCCCAGATACAAAAACGCCGACATCATCAGCGGTCCGATGTCCGCTAAAAATATTTTTGCAATGGGGATACTGACCGCATACAGTGCCGCTGAGAGGACCGCTGCAAACACCGCACCATTTTTCATACATAAACGTTGGAATCTATCGGTTTATACCTATCCCTGCCTTAATTTCTGATTTTAACAATTGAAAAAAATGTATCACCAATCACCCGCTTTGAGTGGCGGCGTTGAACAAATCACACATCAAACGAAACACCGTACAATTTTTCAGGAATCTGGGAGTGAACGCGCCACATGTCATCCTGGGTAACCGTTCCGGTCTGAAGAAACCTCTGCATTGTCCGCGGGACCGAGCGCGGGCCGTTTACCGCCCCGGGGCGCGACAGGTCGTCCATATAATCACTCTCCATTGTAAACACCCGTTTTTCGGCGAACCAGTCTGCAAGGAACGGTTCGCGGGCGGTAACTGAAGGGTGAAGCGGTGTCTTGCAGGTTGCAAAATGTTTAATCACTTTTTCAGGCCGGCATCCTGCTGACTCTGCCATGGATACAACATCAGCGCAGTCCCCGCTTTCTGCATGAATCTGGAGCGGGCACCCGAGCTCTCCTGCACGAGTGAGTGCATGCGTCAGCACTCGGTTTGACATCTCCCATATCTCAGGGCTGACCGGATAATGCGGCCGCCCGGACTTAAGACCAATACACCTGCCTTCAGCCACATACTCCGCGGCCACATCCAGCCCGCCCTTCATCAGTTCTTCGGCGGCGGACAAACTCATACGTTCAAGCAGTCTGCCCACCTCGGCAGGATGAACGCCCGCTATGGTATAACACCCGCACCCGAGTTCGCGCACCGCGGCCGCGTCTGCAAGGGTTGAATCAAACACCGCTCTGAAATCATCCGGATATACCGGATTTACTCCGCACGACCACGATGGAAGCGTCACCAAAACGATATGGGTTCCGCCGGACCGCATAAACTCTTTAACCACTTCAGGGCCTTTGCCGGTCAGCCGGTTGATATGAAAATGGTCGTCGAGAATCGGAAACGCCGGTTTGGAAAGCATGTAAAATAGTTGGAGGGGGAAAGAGAAAAACTCATTCCTCATCAAACCAGAAAAGTTCAGTGATCGGGGTCTGTAAAATTTTTGCCAGATCAAATGCAAGTTTAAGCGAGGGATTATATTTCCCCCGTTCCAGATGGATAATTGTTTCACGCCTGATACCTGCGCGTTGGGCGAGTTCGTTCTGGGTGATACCAAGTTCCGCCCTTCGTTCGCGGATGGTGGTGTGAAGCATTATACACCTTTTTTTTCCGCAAATTCATAGGCACGAAGCCGGCATATAAATACGATGATGGAAATGACAAAGACCAGTGTAAGGAGCAGGACGGCTGATGTCTGTAGATGAAACAATACAATTGCAGGCACTGCGGCGGCAAACAGAATAACCATTGAGAGAAACGCATATTTGGCCGATGAGGATACATACGAAGAGAATAATTCATCGTAAGGAATCAGGACGTAGCCAAAGAAGACGAAGAATCCAAAGAAGCCGCAGTAGGCATACTCACCGGTAACGGGACCAAGGATGCCAAGAAGGCCGAGCAGGCCAAGTAAAGAGATCGGGTTCATAGTTACATATTTGTAACTATTGTTATAAATATGTAACTACTCCGACAGGTCCAGTTGTTTCTGCCGCCCGCCGGAACGAACCCGGCATCGTTCGGTGTTGAGCTCTCTGATGTCGAGTTCAAGTAGCGGATTTGTTTCTTTTGCATATTTTACTGCGGCCTCCCATCTGGTATCTGTTGTCGGATAAAAAATATATCCGGCCTGTCCGGCCATCCGGGAATATAGTTCGGTTGTGAGCAGTACAGAGTCTGGAACGAGGTCTTCAAATGCTGATGCAAAAAGAACGCACTGTTCAAAGGGGTAATACCCGCATTTTATTTTGCGATAGAATGTTTTCAGCAGTGCGGCAATGTCGGTGCGGTATGCAGGCGAAAGCGGCCGCTCGTCACTATTTGCATTAAGAATCAGATGTATCTTATAAATCTGGGAGACGGTCAGCGGCCCGGCGGTTCTCTGGCGAATTGCATTATATATATTTTGGGCGCGGTTGATGTCGGCAAGCGTTTTTCCCCGCGGCAGGGTGCCCGCTGAGAATAATTTTTCAAGCTCGGATGCGGATAAGGTCACGCCGGTGCTGGCGGCAATATAGGCCGGATAGTAGCTGTCGCGGACCAGTTCCTGTTTTCTTGCGAACAGACAGCGGTATCGTTCGAGTTCAAAAACTGCGTCGCTGTCGTCAATCACATCAAATGTAAAATGTCCGGTCCGGAACTTTGCCGCCTTCTGCACGCATCTGAGTTCAAGTTCAAATCCATACATCGAGGCGCACCGGTTTATTTCTGTTCGGGTAGGCGGCGTTCCGGATTTAATAAGACGGCTTGCAGAGAAACGTTTGGCGTCTGAGAATATCTGACGTATCAGATAGTATTTATTGATTTTATTCTGGAGACGATGTTCAATACGGTATAATTCTCCCGGGCTCATTTCTTATTAGTATGTACCGTATAAGATGGTAAGTATATGGTTTGTTTTCGTCCGGTCATAATTTATTTATAGTCAGCTGTCGATGTGATTGTATGAAAAAATTATTTGTACTTCTCATCCTCATGGCAGTCGCAGCAGTGAGTGCTGCCGGGTGTGTGACGGTTGAGCCGCAGAC
>CAZAWD010000092.1:0-1736 GCA_964488725.1 uncultured Methanomicrobiales archaeon
CGCGGACGGCGGAATGAGAGAGCAGGCCCCTCACTTGAATCATCCGGTATCTTTTCAGCAGAAACAGACTTCTCCGACGGTGTTGCCTTTTCAAGAGCAAGAACAACATCCTCCCGGGACCCCGTCCGATAGAGTGTCATCCCTTTAATTCCCTCCTTCCATGCAAGAAGAACAGCCTGCGCAACATCATCTTTCGTTGCAGAGAACGGCATATTGATTGTCTTGGAAATCGATGCATGCACATATTTCTGAAACGCTGCCTGCATCAGCACATGATCACGCCACCCGATATCGAGCGCGGTTTTAAACACTGCCTTGAAGGAATCGGAAAGCCAGTCGACATCCTGCACCGTGCCGGTCTCGTGTACATGATCAATAACTTCCTTCTTCTTTTCCTCAGCCTCTGCACCCGTATACCCCATTGCCTCAATAACCCGGGTTAGTTCAGATTCAAAATAGGGGTGAACAAGAATAAACGTTTTTCCAACAGTATTACGCCGTGTATATGCATATGAAAAGACCGGTTCAATACCTGATGAACAACCCGCAAGAAGAGAGATGGTGCCGGTCGGCGCAATCGTTGTCAGCGCCGCATTACGCATAATGACCCCCTGTTTATCCCAGACACTTCCTGCATACGCCGGGAACGTTCCTTTCTCCACACCAAGACGGACAGATTCCTCAACCGCCACATCATTTATCCGCTTCATAACTTCCCCGCAGAAGTTACGCCCCGCTTCGGAATCATAGGGTATGCGAAGCATCAGCATTGCATCATGCACGCCCATCAGGCCGAGACCGACCTTACGGGTCTTGGTTGTTGCCTCTTTAATTTCGGCAATGGGAAAGACATTCTTTGAAATAACCGCGTCAAGGAAGCGGACCGCCATGCGCGTCATCGCATCCAGCGCCTCGTAGTTCAGACCGTCGGCACGAACAAACTTCGAGAGGTTGATGCTGCCAAGCACACACGATTCAAAGGGAAGAAGCGGCTGCTCTCCGCACGGATTCGTGGTGTCAATATCTCCCAGCTGCGGTGTGGGGTTCTTAGTATTGATAGTATCATAGAAAAGAATCCCCGGCTCACCGTTACGCCAGACCCCGTCAATAATTCCCTGCCATATTTCACCAACCGTTATCGGTGTGCCGGCCGTATCAGTCACCCAGACTGCGTCAAGCGCGCCGAGAGCAACCTTCTGCATAAACGCATCCGAGACCATCACCGAGATATTGAAATTTGAAAAATCCCCTTCTTTTGCTTTGCTATTGATGAACTTCATAATGTCAGGGTGCCAGACATTTAAAATACCCATGTTGGCCCCGCGACGGCGCCCCCCTTGTTTTATTACATCCGTTGCAGCATTAAACACCCGCATAAACGAAACCGGCCCGGAAGCAACGCCGTCCGTTGAACGAACCGGCGACCCCTCCGCACGGAGATGAGAAAAGTTATACCCTGTTCCGCCCCCTGACTGATGAATGATAGCACCCCAGCGGATGGCATCAAAAATTTCCGGAAGAGAGTCGTTGACCGGCAGAGTAAAACAGGCAGATAACTGACCAAGAGGCGTTCCCGCGTTCATCAGGGTTGGTGAATTCGGAAGAAACGAAAGACTCATCATTGCTTCAAAATATTCATCGGTCTCCTCAGGCGTATCGCCAAGGGCATCAGCTACACGCCGGCAGACATCCTCAAACGAGGTTTCGCCGGCACGATAATAACGCGCTGCTAAAAT
>CAZAWD010000092.1:1746-4816 GCA_964488725.1 uncultured Methanomicrobiales archaeon
ACAGGCAGTGCCGTGATAGTGTATTAGTTTGTCCTGACCAATATAAGATGTTGTGATTCGAAAGCAAGGTGAGCGAAACAGAAGAGGCTGAACACAACTATTAAGCTATACCAAAAGCGACCATACTAGAACAATGGTCGTTCCATCAAAAGTATTTTTTACCAAAGGGGTTGGTATACATCGGGAAAAGCTGGTTTCATTTGAACTGGCACTTAGAAATGCAAAAGTATCTCCATTTAATCTGGTATCGGTCTCTTCCATTATGCCGCCGAACGCACGCATTATCACGCGCGAGGAGGGACTGTCATATCTCCATGCAGGAGAAATTGTGTTCTGTGTAATGGCACGGGAATCTTCAAATATAACGGGAAAACATATTGCATCCTCGGTCGGACTTGCGGTTCCCCCATTTGAAGAGGGACATCACGGGTATCTTTCCGAGCATCACTGTCATGATATTTCCGCAGAGGAGTGTGGAGAGCATGCCGAGGATCTGGCCGCAACGATGCTTGGAACGCTGATGCATATTGATATTGACCCGGAAGCGGCATGGAACGAACGGGAACAGGCATATCTTGCAAGCGGCAAGATAATCAAAACAAGCAATATCAGCGCAGGAGCGGTGTGCGCGGACGGAATGTGGACCACCACGGTTGCACTTGCGGTATTTGTTCCGTAAACCTATATTCTAAGACAACCAATCTTTTTTCAACATGTGCGGAATTGCAGGAGTGTCCGATGACGTTGCAGTAGCAGGATCCCTTTACTGGGCATTGTATGCGTTACAGCACCGGGGACAGGAAAGCGCAGGGCTGTTTACCTGGGACGGAGAGGCGGTGCATAAGCACAAAGGCTACGGACTGGTCGGTGAGGTATTCACCGAATCAGTGCTGAAAAATCTCACGGGAAATGTGGGTATCGGGCATGTACGGTATCCGACAACGGGCGGATCAAAACCAGAAAATATTCAGCCGTTTCATTTTATGTTCCGAGGTCATTTTTTATCACTGGTGCATAACGGAAATCTGGTAAACACAAATGAACTGCGTTATGAATACGAAGGAAGAGGACATATCTTTTCAACAACATCCGATACAGAGGTGATTGCGGCAATTCTTGCGAACGAGATTATTCACGGCCACACGCCCGATGAAGCAATCAGTTATCTTATGCGCACCATTTCCGGATCATACGCAGTTATTTTCATGTTGGACGGGGTGCTTTATGCATTCCGGGATCCGCTTGGAATTAAACCACTGTGTCTTGGAAAAACAAAGAACGGAGGCCACATTCTTGCATCGGAGAGTGTAGCACTTGACGCGGTTGATGCAGAATTTATTCGGGACGTTGAACCCGGTGAGAGCATACGGATTGCAGGCAGCACCGTTTTTTCACGGCATATGATGAGGGCAGATTCACCCGCCCACTGTGTATTTGAGTATATTTATTTTGCACGGGCCGATTCCATTATCGATGGAATATCGGTGTATGATGTACGAAGGCGAACGGGAGAACTGCTTGCGCAGGAAGCGCCCGTTGATGCAGATATTATCTCGCCGGTTCCGGATTCGGGTACGGCAGCGGCAACCGGTTTTTCAAGAGCAAGCGCAATCCCATTCCGGGAGGCGCTGATTAAAAACCGGTATACCGGCCGGACATTTATTATGCCCACACAGGAAAAACGGGAAATAGCAGTTCGCATGAAGCTTAACCCGGTGCGCGGTCATATTAAAGACAAGGTCGTGGTGCTGGTGGATGACAGTATCGTCCGGGGAACCACCTCCAAACGGATTCTTGCACTGGTAAAAGAGTTCGGGGCAAAAGAGATTCATCTCCGTGTGGCATCGCCGCCTATTATTGCACCATGTTACCTGGGAACGGATTTCCCCACACGGGCAGAACTGATTTCATCTACCAGATCAGTAGATGAAGTCCGAAATAAAATTCAGGCAACGACTCTGGCACACATCTCACTTACGGGGTTGATTGAAGCGATAGGGCTGCCGGCAGATCACTTGTGTCTGGGGTGCCTGACAGGGAAATATCCTCTGAAAATTAAAGGAGAGGAAGAAGATAAACGGGGCATCCGGATGATTGATTCGTATTGCTGCGGAGAAGACTGAGTTTTTACGGAGATTTGTGCCGCGAGACAATCTCACCGGATGAGACCACACCGGAAACGGTCCCGCATTCTTCCCGCAGAAGAGAGTTGCGCCACTGAAGAAGTTTTTCGGTACCGTCAGAACAGACGACCGGACCGCGATAGACATGATCGGGGGACGGATCTCTTCCGGTAAGCATTTTTAAGAAGGCTTTATAGCGTTTTTCGCGAACGGATTCCGGAACGATGCAGGTAAACCAGTTACGACCGATAAGATCGGATTCACTGTATCCGAGAAGTTCGGCACCATGCCGATTAATCATTTCAATTATTCCGTCACGATTTACCGCCGTCAAAAGAACGCCGGCAACGTCGATGTATTTGCGGGTCCGATCACGTTCCCGCATAAATTTCTCCTGAACAAAACAGCGGGAGGCAACGGTGCTCGTCTGAAATGCTATTGAGATAAGAAGGGAACGGAGAACCGCATCCAATAGCAGCGGAGAACGGGAACCAAGGACAATACAGGCAACAGCAACACCTTCATAGACCACCGGCATCATTACAAGGGATCGGGCGTTGTCAAGAAGAGATAAGGAGTCGTCCGGGAGAAGGTCCATTCTGAATTTATCAAAGATTACCGGATCACCTTTCCTGATAATACGATCGAGAATCGAGCCGGTGGGAACCGCCGGAGCAAATCTTCCGCCAAAACAGCGGTCAAGAACATAGTCGTTAAGAATACTGCGACGATATACCGCAATTGCTTCAAACCCTGATATCTGAGGGAGATAATTAACAATAGGCACCCAAATTTCCTGAGTGGTGGATACACCTTCAAGCGAGAATGCAAGTTCGCGCGTTAACTCCTGACGCCGATGGTCGGCAACCTCGTCGCTGATGTCGTATACAATAGTAACCAGATATTCACGACCAATGGATAGCTGCATGGGAAGGACACGGGCCGAG
>CAZAWD010000093.1:0-4780 GCA_964488725.1 uncultured Methanomicrobiales archaeon
ATCCAGCTGTCCAAACGACCAGCTCATTGACTCTTTCCCGCCTATAGCGCCGATACCAAGACCCAGATGTGCTTCAACCGCACCGAGAAGTGCGCTGACCGGTTTGCCCCAGCGTTTCGGATTGGTGCCAAGCTTTTCAAAAAATTCCTGTAACGACAAATACACATCTGAAAATGAAGCGCCCGTCGCCACCAGCTTGGCCGCGCTTTCCACGACTGCAAGATATGCACCATGATACGGACTCAGTTCTGAAATAAACGGATTATATCCCCATGCCATCAGCGAACAGTCATCGGTATCACCGCTCTCAACAGAAATTTTATGCACCATCGCCTGAATCGGCGTCAGCTGATACTTCCCGCCAAACGGCATGAGCACTGTTCCTGCCCCCACAGTAGAATCAAACCGTTCCGACAGCCCGCGGCGTGAACACACATTCAAATCCTCTGCAAGCCGCTGATAGTTTTCGGTAAATGTACCGGCAGCCACGCGGGTATACGGCAAGGGGTTTGCCATCTCAACCGTAATGTGTTTTTCCGTCCCGTTCGACGCAAGGAACTCGCGCGAGATATCAACAATAACATCACCGTTCCAGTGCATCACCAGCCGCGGTTCAGCGGTCACCCGTGCAACAACCGTCGCTTCAAGATTTTCAGCGTTCGCAAGCGCAATGAATTTCTCTGCATCTGCCGGTGCCACCACAACTGCCATACGTTCCTGTGACTCACTGATAGCAAGTTCAGTGCCGTCAAGTCCTTCGTATTTTTTCGGCACCGCATTCAAATCAATATCAAGACCATCTGCCAGTTCGCCGATAGCAACCGAAACCCCGCCCGCTCCAAAATCATTGCAGCGCTTAATACATACCGAAGCCTGAGGGTTGCGAAACAGCCGCTGGATTTTGCGTTCTTCGGGTGCATTTCCTTTCTGCACCTCTGAGCCGCAGCATTCAATTGAAGAAACCGTATGGGATTTGGAAGAACCGGTCGCGCCGCCGCATCCGTCTCTTCCCGTTTTTCCGCCCAGCAGAATTACCACATCACCTGCTTTCGGTGTTTCACGGCGGACCTGTGCAGCCGGCACCGCACCGATAACCGCGCCCAGCTCCATATGTTTTGCAACATATCCGTCATGATAAATCTCATCCACTATACCGGTTGCAAGCCCTATCTGATTCCCGTATGAACTGTATCCGGCCGCGGCGGTTGAAACCAGTTTGCGCTGCGGAAGTTTACCCGGCAATGTCTCTGCCACCGGCGTCAGCGGGTTACCGCAGCCGGTAAGCCGCATGGCCGCATACACATATGCGCGTCCGGACAGCGGGTCGCGGATAGCGCCGCCGATACAGGTTGCCGCTCCGCCGAACGGTTCAATCTCCGTTGGATGATTGTGCGTTTCGTTTTTAAAGAGCAGCAGCCAGTCCTCATCTTTTCCGTCAACCGTCACTGTTATTTTAACGGTGCATGCATTGATTTCATCCGACTCATCGAGTTTGTCAAGGGCACCCTGCTGTTTAAGATACCGGGCAACAATCGTTCCCATATCCATCAGGGTAACGGGTTTTGTACGGTTCGCTGCTTTACGAAGAGCCAGATAATCATCAAACGCTTTTTGCAGCAGCGGGCTTTGGGTTTGCACACGGTCAATCGTCGTTAGGAACGTGGTGTGCCGGCAGTGGTCCGACCAGTAGGTATCAATCATTTTGATTTCAGTAATCGTCGGGTCACGCCCGGTTTTTCTGAAATAGTCCTGACAAAATGCTGCATCAGCACTATCCATTGCAAGTCCGCGCACCCGCACAAAATTCTGAAGGCCGGCGGCATCAAGCGTCGTGAATCCGGTGAGAATCTCAACCGGTGCCGGCGGAATATACTGCATTGCAAGCGTCGTCGCCGGTGCAAGAGATGCTTCTCTGCTCTCGACCGGATTGATGAGATATTTCTTTATTGCATCAAACTCTGTATCGCTGATACGCCCCGACAGAATATACACGCGGGCGGTTTTTACAACCGGCCGTTCTTTTTGTGAAATCAGCTGGATGCACTGGGCCGCACTGTCAGCGCGCTGATCGAACTGACCCGGCAGATACTCAACCGCAAAGATACGCTCATCGTCTGAGATAGTGACGGTGTCGGTAACCATATCAAGTTGCGGTTCGGAAAACACCGTCTGAACCGCATAGGTAAACAAAGAAGGTTCAATGTTTTCCACGTCGTAGCGGTTCAGGATACGGACCGACGCCAGCGTCTGCACACCAAGCAGACTGACAAGTTCATTTTTGAGTGATACTGCCTCGTTGGTAAGTCCGGGCTTTTTTTCAACAAATATTCGATATACCATAAACTGTCTCTACCCGCTGATAATGATATATGTATACGATGTATCAGGATTTGTAGTCTATGGTTTTCCGCTCCGCCAGCTGGAGAAGGGTGTCGCCGCAAATCCGATACACCGTCCAGTCATTCATCGGGACAGCGCCGAGCGAAAGATAAAATTCAATGGACGGCTGGTTCCAGTCAAGACACCACCATTCAAACCGTCCGCACCCGCGTTCGACTGCTATTTTTGCCAGGCGGTGGAGAAACTCTTTTCCCAGCCCGCGGCCGCGAAACTCAGGTTTGACATATAAATCTTCAAGATACAGACCGGCACGTCCAAGGAACGTTGAGAAGTTATGGAAAAACAGGGCAAACCCGAACGGTTCACCATCAAGTTCGCCGATGAGCACCTCGGCTTTTTTCCGGACAAAAATCCAGGTGTGCAAAAGTTCTTCTGTGGCGACAACCTGCTCCTCCATTTTTTCATAGCGTGCAAGTTCTCTGATAAAAAACAGAATGAGGGAGGTGTCCTCCTCCACCGCAAACCGAAATACCGGCTCCGCCATGTTAGTCTGCAAGAGTCGCGCGAATAGCTGCCCGCACCGCATCTTCAGAGGTAATCCCGGGCGTCCATTTGAATGATTTCAGTTTGTCAACGCCAAGCTGCATCTTAGGAACATCGCCGACCCATCCCCGGTCGCCGCCGGTGAACTTGAAAGCAACATTGTTCAGCCCCATCTCTTCAACAACCAGTTCAGCTATCCGCCTGACGGTTACCCAGTCTTCCGACCCGATATTAAAGAAGTTAAAGGTTTCATGGGAAATAGTCGGAGCAAACACCATTGCCTTCACACACTCTTCTACAGAGAGATAGGATTTAGACTGACTGCCGTCGCCGAGAATTTCCAGCTCGTGCGGGTTCTCACGCAGTTTTTGTACAAAATCAAAGATAACGCCGTGCGTGCTGCGCGACCCGATAATATTTGCAAACCGGTATACCCACGCGTTCCATCCGTAGGTTGCCGCATAGGAAGAGATCATTGCTTCACAGGCGAGTTTGCTTGCACCGTAGATGGAGATGGGCATCATCGGCGCGTAGGTTTCGGGGGTCGGAATAACAGATGCTTCTCCATAAACCGTCGAGGTAGAGGTAAACACAATTTCTTTTACCCCGTGCTCTTTCATTGCTTCCAGTACACGAACCGTGGCCGAAACATTATTTTCAAAAACCTCCCATGATTTCCGGGCTGACCCTCGCACATCCGGATCAGCCGCGATGTGATACACACGGTCAGCTCCGCAAAACGCGTCCTGCCAGCCGTCTTCCATCAGGTCTTTGTGAATAAATCTGATCTGTGTCAGATTATCTTCCAGATTTGCCATGCGGCCGGCAACCATGGAGTCGATAACCGTAACAGTGTGTTTCTGTTCAACGAGCAGGTCAACCAGATGTGAGCCGATAAACCCGGCTCCGCCGGTAACAATGCAGTTCATATATAGTTCTTTGTTTTTCACCAAGATGAACTTCGCGATTGATCAGGAAAAAGAGGTTCTAAAGAAACCCAGTCCCTTCGTCATCTCTTTGACATTCGTAAATGTTTTTACATCGGTCGGCGACAGGGCAAAGGAAAGCGTGGGAATGGTGCAGCCGAACGTATGCGCTTTCATCCAGAACGAGTTGTCCTGATTGTCAATGGCGGTGTTGGTAATATGCACCACTGCTTTTCCGCTGTCAATATACTTAAATGTCACAACCTGATTGTATCCGCTTTCCGGATACTGAAGAGTTTCAAGAACGCGTTTTTTCAGGTCCTGCTTTCCGAACAGATATACCAGAAATGCAATCCATGGTTCAATCTGGTAGGTGACCACTACGTCAGCATCGGTATTTGCCAAGGTATACGATACAGATTCAATCGTCAGATACCCATACTGGTTTGACCCTTCAATCATCCCTGTCGTATCCGAAGAATTTGACACAGGTATAACGGGCCCGGACCATGAGGTGGATGTAGGAGTCGGGACAGCGGCAGCGCCTGCAACCGGCACCATCCCTATCATCAGGAGCATCACCAGGCAAAGGAGACGATGAGTGGTCATTTTGGATAATGGTATTTGGTGCGTATACCTGATATTCTTTCTTACCCGACAAGCGTGACGTCGGCAAATACATCACCATCAAACAGGCCGCGGGGAGTTAGTTTCAGATGAGGAACAACCGTAAGCGACATAAACGATAACGACATAAATGCAGTTTCAGCCGCACCGGTCCGCGCCAGTTCGGTCTGAATAACTTCCATGTCATAACATACCCGTTCAAATGTATCAAACGTCATAATTCCGCCGCACGGAAGAGGAAGAACCGTCTGACGGCCGTCTATTACCACTGCCATCCCGCCGCCGGCATGTACCACCGCCGAGATAGCACTGATAATATCATCGTCTGATGTACCGGTTGCAAT
>CAZAWD010000094.1:0-4775 GCA_964488725.1 uncultured Methanomicrobiales archaeon
GAACGGCGGGGATCCGGATATGGATAATTTCCTGTTCCGCCGTTCGCCGTCGAAGGCACCCTTCTATGAGATTGAAGATGTCACGCGCGATCTGGATATGATGCTGAAGGATAATGTGCGGTTCGGGCAGAAGCTGCCGCTGATTCTTTTGATGGATAACGGGTCGACGGAGGAGGATATGCCGTCGTATAAGATGACAGACGTGTATCGTCTGGATGTGGTAGTAGCAGATCATCATCATCCGGATGCGACGGTTGATCCGTATCTGCTGGCTCATGTTAATCCGTATCATGTCGGCGGGGATTTCGGCGTGACGGCCGGGATGCTTGGAACTGAAATAGCGCGGCTTATTTTCCCGGATGTGGAGTCGAAGATTCTGCATTTCCCGGCGGTAGCAGGGGTTGCGGATCGCAGTGATGCACCGGAGCTGGATAGGTATCTTTCGCTGGTTGAGGGGAGGTATTCAAGGGATGAGTGTAAGGATATGGCGCTGGCGCTGGATTATGAGCAGTATTGGCTGCGGTTTAATGACGGCCGTGAGATTGTAAAGGATATTCTCAATATCAATAATAGCCCCGAACGTCATAATAAGCTGGTGGCGCTGTTGGTGACGGAGGCGAATGCGGCGATTGAGGATCAGATGAATACGATGATGCCGCATGTAAAAGAGCAGGTGCTGGAGTCAGGGGCCAAGCTGTTTCTGGCAGATGTTGAGATGTTTGCCCACCGGTTTACGTTTCCGCCGCCGGGAAAGTCGTCGGGCGAGGTGCATGATATTTTGTGTAAAAAGTATGCAGGTGAGCCTATTGTGACGCTGGGGCTGGGACCTGATTTTGCGGTTATCCGTTCGCGCGGAGTGCAGATGAATATCCCGCAGATGGTCAGAGCTATGCGCGATGAGATGCCCGGAGCAGGAATTTCCGGCGGAGGACATCTGGTTGTGGGGAGTATTAAGTTCGTGGAAGGTATGCGGTCAGAGGTAATCACCAAGATGACTGAAAAAATATCCGAATTTGCAGTGAATACGCTTTAGGCGTGTTCATCGTAGTTTTTTATTTTTTTCGCGGGAGCAGCCGCATGGGAACAAAAGATTTATATTGTTAAGTGTCATATACTTACTAGAGGTAAGTCACATGACCGAACCCAAGTCAATTCTTGAAAGATACAACGACACCCAGGCAAAGATTCTCGGATACCTGAAGGCGGGAGTTGCCAAAGGGGGAAAGTTCTTCAAGGCAAAATATATCGCAAAAGACCTTGGTCTTTCTTCAAAAGAGGTAGGGACGAATCTGGCAATTCTTTCACAGATCTGTGATGATCTGGAGATTTCACGCTGGAGTTATTCCAATAGTACTACCTGGATGGTTACTAGTAAGGATGCTGCGACAGAGACGTCAGCATAATTCAAATATCCCCTCATTTTTTATATTTTTTGTTGTGCGTTTAATCGTCAGTCCAAATGGTTTGACAATCTCTTGTTGAAATACGGTTTGTTCTGTGTATATCGGTTTTGTTATGATTGAACAGGCTCCTGAAATACACCATCAACATCCTTAAACGTCTTCCCCTCCAATATATATCCGCGTGAGAGGGAGCGAACGGCTGACGGTGGCGTATGCTGCTGAGGAAAGTCCTCCCACCATTCAGGCAACACAGCCGTATGCAAATACGGGTGGCGAGAGTCACAGCTCTGGAACAGAAACGATTAACGTTTCCGGTGGAGCAATGAGGCAGAAAATGCCGAGCGTCGAAATCGGAAAAAGCGATGGAACGGCGAATCTCTGTGGGTGCAAGTTGAAACAGAACTGATACGGACTAGCCTGATCCAATAGTTCGGGTACAACGCTAAGCCGAATGCCGCTAAAACAGGAGGAGGCTTACTACTCCGACTCACGCAACTATTCTAATGAGATTTTACCTACGTTATTGTTGTATAACGGTAAGAGGAAGATATGCCAGAGCATATAATACCAAACCGGTCAGCACACTCAATACGCCAAGATATATCAGAAGTAGAGAAATAAACGTAAACGTTCCCGGAACCACGGGTGCTGATGCAGCACCAAATAAAATTCCCGCCCCGATAACACAGAGCAGTATCCCTGCCGATCCAAATACCGCCAGCGGTTTTTCCACCAGAATCACATGGGCAAATTTATTCATGATATCCCCGTATTGCCATTTGTATCATCCGGGACACCGCATATAAAATAAGCGCTGTCACTATCAGAAGCAACCCCATCATCAGCATCAACCCTGACATTAACGTTACATTTGTTGCCCATATCCCGGTTCGTGCAACAATATCAAACGCCCGGACGGCAAGTATGATTCCAACCGTTAAAATCATACCGCCGGGAACGCCAAACACGAGAACCGGCCGGCGGATGGTAACGAAACGCGCGACATCCATAAGAACTGAAAGTCCATGACGAAACGGATTTTGTGAACTCGTCTCTTGCAAATCATAGCGGACATCAATGGGAATCTCTGCTATTCTCATATGAGCATCATTTAGCTGTACAAGAATTTCCGACCCCGCACTCATCCCGTCGCCGGATAGATGAATGAGCGAGTATGCATCTCTTCTATACGCGCGAAATCCGGATTGTGAGTCGGTAATGTGAATATGCGGAGCTGCCATCTGTGTTGCAGTGTCCAGTACTTTCATCCCGATTTTTCTATAACCCGGAATTTTATTCATAGACAAACGATTTAGAAATCGCGACCCGATAACAACATCATATCCTTCTGTTATTTTGTGTATGAGTTGAGGGATATCAGTCGGGTTATGCTGTCCGTCCGAATCCATAATCACGAGTATATCAGGCAGATATTTTCGGGCAGTCTGAAATATTGTCTGTAACGCACCGCCATATCCCTGATTGGAAGGGTGAATTATTACTTTTGCTCCTGCATCAGCCGCATGTTTTGCCGTGTCGTCTTTTGATCCGTCATCAACAACCACAACAAAATTGCAAAATGAGACGGCAGCAGCAACAATTGCCCCCACGCGTTTTTCTTCATTATACGCAGGAATTCCAACCATCACAACAGGAGCCGCCTCGCTTGGAGCAGGCCGAACGGTTGATTCGTTTGTAAAACTATACATTGTTTAACATTAATATATTCATTGTTTGACATAATATATCTAACGCTCGACTTAAGATAATCTTGGTTTCATGTTCATATGTATTAATGGTAAAATCGGATATGATAGGAGTGCGAATCCCGTCTGACCTCCTATCCAAACTTGATGCATTAAAAGATGAAGAAGGCATAGACAGAACCGCATTAATATTGCGCGCCCTGAGATACTGGGTCTTGATAGAGGGCAAAGTCACAGCCGATGCCGAGTATCTGCACCGTCTGGCTCAGATAGACGCATCTATTGCCCACATCTCAAGTGGAATGGAAGATGTTAAGCAGTTGAAAAATATGGTGAGTGAACAGCAGCAGGTAATCAATGCCCTTGTAAAACTTATCCCGCGTGGCGACTAATTTTTTCTCCGCCTGCTATCCGTGATATTTTAATTCATTGAAAACAAATGTACTAATCATATGCCGATTGCGTTCACAAAACTTCATGGAAATGGAAATGATTTTATTCTGATAGATGAGATGAATTCCCCCATCATCCCCGACGACCTGAAACCGGAATTTGCTGCTGTTTATTGCGACCGCCGGTTTGGAATCGGAGCGGACGGTGTGTTGTTCATCTCAAAATCCGACAAAGCCGATGTGAGAATGCGGCTCTTTCAGCCGGATAAAAGTGAAGCTGAGATGTGCGGCAATGGTATCCGCTGTCTGGCCAAATATGCCTTTGACAAATCATATGTAAAAACGCACGGGTTCCGGGTGGAAACAGCGGCCGGCATCATGCAGGTCCGCGGCGGCTATGACAACGACGGGGATTTTATGGCAACCATTGACATGGGCCTGCCCGTTTATCATGAAACACGCGATATTGATGGAATGACCGTTTACTCTGCCAACACCGGCGTGCCGCACGCAGTTGTCTTTGTCGGAAACACCGGCGATGTTGATATCATGGCAATCGCCCCCAAGATTCGCCACCACCCCGCATTTCCCAAAGGCACGAACGTGAACTTCGTCCAGATAACCGGCCAGTCCGACATTGTTATACGGACCTTTGAACGCGGCGTTGAAGGCGAAACGCTTTCCTGCGGAACCGGTTCAACCGCCTGCGCCCTCATCGCCGCAAAAACAGGAAGAGTATTTGGCGACACGGTCCATGTAAAAACCGCCGGCGGCCCGCTGGACATTACCATTGCAGAAAAACCCACAATGACCGGCCCTGCAGAGACCGTATATGAAGGAACCATTCCCTTCTAATTTTTTTATCATATCAAAAAAAAGTAAAAATCAGGTGCCGGTTGACTTATACTTATAGAGCTGGTCGCTGATAACCAGACTGATACCGGTATCATAGTATGCCACAGCCTTAATCCGGTCCTCCATAAAATACCCCGACGACCCGGTAAAAATCAGTTCCTCACCTATACGCGGCTGCGCACCAAAACTCTGGGTTATCACTGCCCCGTCTTCTGCGCGATACAACGTAACCTCAATGTGTTTTATCCAGTCGGTCCCTGCCCCGCCGGAATACACCACGGAAATAGCAGGCGTTCGCGGATCACGGTTTGCCGTTACCACAACCTGATACGACGCACTCGGCCACGCATCAACCGGCCCGGGAATCAGACTCACGGGCGTTGCTGTCGGCTGGGGTGTTGCCGTAACGGTCGGCGTAG
>CAZAWD010000095.1:0-4761 GCA_964488725.1 uncultured Methanomicrobiales archaeon
CTCTTTGGATCGTCGGATTTGATAGCACGGATTCTTCCATCTGTATTCGGTTGTGCGCTGATTCCTCTGGTGTACTGGATTTACCGGATGGGTTTTCTGAACGCAAAGGTGGCATCAGTTGCAGCTCTGTTTATTGCTGTGTCTCCTGAACTGGTGTATTTCTCACGGTTCCTTAGAAATGATGTTTTTGTCATCTTTTTCTCACTTCTTCTGATTGCTGCAATGCTTGCATGGATGAGTAAAGGAAAATGGTGGTATCTGGCGCTTGCCGGTGTTTCTGCGGCTCTCGGACTTTGCTGTAAAGAAAATATGCCGATTATTATCGTCACGTTTGCAGTATTTTTCATATATCTGCTCTGGTCACGGAAGTTTGTTCTGCCGAAACGCTGGGTACGTGATGCGCTGATTGCCGTTGCAATATTTTTCGCCATTGTGTTTACGCTGTATACTTCGTTCTGGCAGTATCCGGAGATGGTCTTAAAAGCAGGACCGATGGCAATTCAGCACTGGCTCGATATGCATAATCAGCAGCGGCTGGGCGGTCCGGGCTACTTCTACCTGCTCATGTTTATTTTATATGAACTGCCGATTCTGATTCTGGCCGTCCTCGGTATCGGACGATTTCTCTACCGTCCGCGAAAACTTCAGGCGGTTGCTGATTCACCCGTACTTACGGAAGAGCCGGCACCCGGGCGTTCGTCATTCCTGAAATCAGTATTCCCATTATTTACCCGGCCGTCCCGTCCCGAATCAATTAATCGTGAACGCGAGTTTATGCGGTTTGCCATCTTCTGGACAATCATTGCGTGCATTACCTACGCATATATTGGCGAAAAAGTACCATGGCTTTCTCTGCATCAGATTCTTCCGATGGTATTTGTTGCCGCGTTTGGTTTGTTTGCCCTGAAAAAATACTGGTGGAAGATTATACTTGTTCTTTCAGTGGCGTTTCTGGTGGTCGTCATGCTGCATGTGGCATTCACCCCTGCTGATATCGATGAACCGATAATCCAAGTACAATATTCCGAGGAACTTGTTCCATTAATGGAAAAAATTGATAATGCAAGTAAAGTAGCAATTGTAACCGATCAGGCATGGCCGTTCATGTGGTATTACCGCGGAGATGCGTGGGACCGGTTCTATTACTATGGTGAACCCATTTCCGAATCGTCTATCTATGCGGGTGACTACGACATTGTTATCGGTCACGACGAAGATGCCTACGCGTCGCTGAATGGATATGATAAAAATATTCAGCGTCTGAGTTATTGGTTTGATGCAGCAGCCACTAATACGGGTGATGGCGGAAACAATCTGTTGAATTGGATAACATATTATATAACGCGCAACGGTTCAAGTGGTTCGTATAATCTCGCGGTCTTCACCCGCAATTAAAAAATAGAATATAACTCTCTTATTTTTAGAAAAAGTCAGACAAATCCATCTGAACTTTTTCTTCTTCACCAAACGTTGACCATATATTCATTTCCACCACCTGAATCCGCTGAACGGTATACGCTGAAAGATTGTAATGCTCCCCCATGTATTTTGCAATCTCAAGATATTTTGTAACATTGCCCTTATGCATGGTGGCCTTCAGCGGCCCCCCGCACTTCGTACATTTTCCCGACAGTGTCATTCGTCTGAAACTTAATTTACATTTCGGGCATCGGAAAGACTGCTTTGAAAATGACCGCAGATTTCCAATCATATCCGGCATCAGGTGACTGTTTAAAATACGTTCGGCCAGATCGTTGGTATCAACAGCCCGTATTTTATCTGCCAGATTCAGTTCCGCCACTATCTTTTCGCCCGTGCTTTTAAGAATCGGATTCGTATACATCGTATCCAGCGGCCCTTCGGAGATATTACGCGTATCGTGGGTAAATGAAAATCCTTCAAACTGTTTTTCAGTACCCACGCGTGCTTCAACATAATCCACCATCTTTGTCAGATTCTTTGGCGGCGTATACGTCAGACATCCTTCATACACGGCCAGCGGGTATCGCGGCATCACATCTACATTCAATGCCTCTTTATCCACTTCTTTCGGGTTCAGCGTCGTTGTCATAACCAACGGCGCATCCATCGTTCCACCGCGTGTACTCGGCAGGAACGACCGTGAGAAATTTACCAGCCCGTCCATGAGAAGCATCACACAATCTTCGTCCCCGTCGCAGTTTCGTCGTTTCGCCGCGTGATAGTAGGGATGTGCGTATCCGGCCTTTGCTTTTGTAAATCCGATAACCCGTGCCAGCACACCCGCCGAGGTATGGGGTGCCAGACCCATAATTAACTGCCCCACCAGATCCTCGGGTTTTTCAGCATTATAATATGGGTCCAGCCCATACAAATGCACCAGCAGATCATCCACATACTTGGCAACCCGTACCAGATATTCGCCGCAATCCTCAGACACCAGAATATCCTGCGGCAGGAGTTCTACAATCTGCTCATCACGCGTGAGTTCTTCGCCATACATGTCTTTCACGTACCCGATTGAACGAAGTTTATCAACAGAAACTGCAATCTCCCCCGGCTTGAAATGCGTCAGCGGCAGATCAATCATATCATAGCGAATCGTTCCGTCACGGAACACAAATATATCATACTTAGCCCGGAGAATACCTTTTTCCAGCGGCTCAACCACCCGCTCTTTTGAAATCAGGCCCTGCACCCCTTTTAATTCAGGGATATCACTCATCGACTCAAGCCCCACATTTTCCAGCGCCGCATCATACTCGGCTTTCAGATTAAAGATACTCTCTTTCAGACAGACAACGGGTGCATTACATACCGGACATATGGTCTCTCCCGGTTCTGCAACACGGTTGCAGTGCGGACAGCGATACACGGCGTTGGTATGTGTTCCGCAGTCAGGACATTTACTCTTAAATGTTGTCTTACCGCACTTCGGGCATTTCCGTTCCCCGGTATCCACATGCAAAAGTCCTTCCACCTGTTTTGCCGACACGCCGTTTCCGCCAAACAACTGTTTCTCATCCCCTTTGCAGAACTTAGCGGCACTATCAATTGAACGGCGCATACCTCCGGATTTACCTACGGGAAAAAGTACATGAACCGGCGGTTTCATTTTTCGCGGCGCTGACTTTCCGGGCCTCCCCATCCTTCCACCGATACGTGTACCCGCTTTCGACCGCATTTTGATTCCGGACAACTGCTCCGCCATCAAAAGCCCGTTAGTAAACGCCGGGAGTGTTTCCCATGCGGGAAGTTTTTTCAGATCAGGTGCAAGCCCCAGACCGGCAATGAATGCAAGCGGTGTGCGCAAAACATACGCCCCGTTCTCCACCGTATGGGGAACAAGCAGCTCTTCAAGAACTGATTTTACCGCAGGATCTTTGGGGACTCTTAGAACTCCGTTTTCAAATCTTCCGGTTGCTGCTACTGCATCCGACAGAAAAATCAGTTGTTCTTCTGTACAGTCATCCCAAAACCACGTATAATCAGGATGAAGATATGCCCCCTCCTCTACAAATTTGAGCGCTTCGGTTTCATTTTCCGGATGGCGCAGACCCCCTTCCTGAATCCACCACTCCTCACAATATGACGGTGGTGCCAGCACATGGTTGTTCTCTAAAAACTCTCCGAACGAAATCAAAATCTCGCCGATATCCAGAATATACTCAACCGTGTCCGCATCCATAATCTCCGTCGCTTCTTCCAGTGTATCAATACGTCGGACCTCCCCTGACTTCAGCCGCACCGTCGGCCCTTCGATGGTCGTCACCGGCACCACCCCGCAGGCCTTTCCGGGCCGTTCCACTTTCATCTGTGTTCCGACTGCCAGATAATCCCCTAAAATATGCAGAGTTGCCGGATTAAACCCGCAGGTGGCAAACCCGGTATTTCTTCCCCTGCCGAGTCGGAGACGAAACCCTCCTTTACGCATCGGGTATGAAAACGCCGGCCGGCCGGCCAGCATATCACGCATATATTTATCCTTTGGATGAATTCCCGTCTCCTCCTCCTCCGCTCCCGGTGCGGGGGCTGAGCCGCTGATAAGCTCTTCCAGCCATTCCCATCCATCGATATTCATCTTTGCCACATTTTTCTGAATCTTTGGAGCTTTCAGACCAATTCCCTCAGCAATAACAAGGCACATCCCCCCCCTGACAACATTCGTCTCAACCCGTTCCAGATTGCGATACCCGGATATTTCCTCCTTCTCCGTCGGCTCCCCGTCAATACATACCGGGCAATTGCGGATGATAAGTCTGATATCATCATCCTTTGGCATATACTGCATGCTCTGGATATTATTATACTGCTTAATCTCCTCAACGTAGCGTTCCACCTCCTCTTCCCGCGGCTTATAGCGCTCCATCTTTAACAGCCGGCGGATATAATCTCCTACCAGAACTGACAGCGCCTGAGCTGTTCCGCCGGCAGACCGGATAGGCCCGGCATACGAGATGGACAGATACTCCGACCCGTCATCATTTTTCCTGACGACAATCTGCCCCACTCCCTCGGTTGGTGCTGCCACCACTCCTTCAGTCAGAATAGCCATGGACGTACGTATCGCATGGTCAAGAACATCTTCGCGTTTCGTTTCGCCAAACATACCGGCAGCAAAGGCATCGCATATTTTCAGTGAAACCAGTTCACGTGACATCTCCTCCTCCAGCCGGCGGATTTCAGCAGCAACCCCTTTGTATCCCAGTAGCGCCTCAACCCTTCCTGCCAGATCACTGGCAATCGGAATTTCCACCTCGTCACGCGGATCATACCCTTTGG
>CAZAWD010000096.1:0-4758 GCA_964488725.1 uncultured Methanomicrobiales archaeon
CGGGTGCGGCGGCCGTGATACCGCTTCTTACCTCTCCAAACTGGGTACTTCGCTACCGTGCGTGTGAGGTTCTGGGGCTGTGCGGATGTAAAAAATATATTGTCAGTCTCAGCCCTCTTCTTACCGACCCCAAAGATCATGTCAGGTATATGGCAGCAAAAAGCATCGGGCTGCTGGGCACGCCTGCCGATGCCACCCTCATCCGTCCGCTGACAAACGATGAAAACCCGTTCGTGGTCAGAATAGCCTCAGCGGTTCTGCACAGCTGGAATATATGAGCGAAGCTGACGAACTGTTTTCCGGCGGACTGGCCGCATATCAGGCGCGTTCTTTTTCGAAAGCATACGCGCTGTTTTCTGAAGCAGTAAAACTCAGCCCGAAAAATCCCAACTACCTATATTACCGGGGCACCTGCGCACAGGAACTCGGGTTGACAACCGAAGCCGCAAAAGATTATGCAGCAGCTCTTGCCCGCGCTCCGGCATCCATTCCGATTCGCTACGTTCAGGCTGAACTTCTGATGTCGGCAGGAGAAGTTGAAAAAGCCGCGGATGATTTTAACCGGATTATCAGCACGGCAACCGCTGACTCGCGGTACTGGTGCGCCCTCTCCTACCTCGGCCGCGGCCTTATCTCTCTTGAAAAAGGAGAAATTGAAACCGCGATATCAGATCTTTCACACGCAGAAGAGCTGGCACATGAAGAAGGAGATAAAGTACTCGCCGCACGGATAGGTGCAGAACTTGAACGAAGCGGATTTTAACAACCCAATATAAATAAGCAAAGGAAGAGAAATAAATAGATATGATAAAATCCCGCCGCCGGGCAGTTCTTCATCTCGCGATTGCCGCAGTGATAACTATGGCAATCCTGAGCGCAGGATGTATCAGCACCGTTACACCCATCCCCCATGAGGTTATGGTCCGGGAAAATATAATCAGTGTAGATCCGGAATATGTAAGTCCGTCTCTTATTTTGTCGCTTCTGCTTAACCCGAACAGTTACGAACCGTCAATGTTTGAAGCCGTTGACGAATATCTTCCGCGGACCAGTCCGGTTGTCGAAGCAGGAGCAGGAATAGGCGCACTGTCGGCATATATCAACGACCGGCTGGAAGCTAAAAAATCCGATCATATCGCCGTTGAGGCAAACCCCTATCTTCTTCCGGGTCTGATGGTTACCAAACAGACAAACCGTCTTGGAACAATCTTCATGCCCGCGGCCGTTGCCTATACCGGCGACACGGTTGAGATAACAGTATCCACCAACATTCTTGAAAATCAGGTTTCATCCGCCCGGAGCACAGAAACTGCCGCGGTGAGCGCAACCACAATAGACCGGCTTATTCTGAACTCATCATTTGAAGATAAAGGAAATGTTACACTCGTTCTTGATATAGGCGGAGCAGAACACACGGTTATTGAAAATGAAATTAACCTCAAAGAGTATGTGGCAGTGATTATTGCAGCTGTTTACAGTGACGATAAAAATACACCGGAATCATTCTCACGCAAACTCACCAACCTCGGATTCCGCCAGATTGGAAACGCCGCCACTGACCCCAACGGGTTCACGACAATGGTCTTTAAACGGGCATAACCGTTTTTATTTTTTTTCACGTCCGCAAAAACATGGACGCAAGTTTATCCTTTGAGAGAACAATTGTTGTCGGCCGGCCGTGGGGACAGGTGTAAGGCGACCGGGTTTTTGCAAGCTGGAAAAG
Source organism: uncultured Methanomicrobiales archaeon (assembly GCA_964488725.1). Classification (GTDB taxonomy): domain Archaea; phylum Halobacteriota; class Methanomicrobia; order Methanomicrobiales; family Methanocorpusculaceae; genus Methanocorpusculum. The sequence continues at coordinate 1,724 of CAZAWD010000096.1, forward strand.
TAACCGCTGCATCTGCGCTATGGTAAGCCGGGTATTTCCCTTCACTACCGCCCGGCACGCCGCGGTTTTTATCACACGATCAAGCACCCGTTCAGGATTTTTCTCCGCCTCCCCGGCCGCCTCGGCAATTATTTCATGAATCACGGCCGGGTCGCCCAGCGTAGAAGATACAACCGGCACCGACCGCACCGCCCAGACATCACGGCCGAACGGTTCAATCACATACCCCGCCGCGGCAAGAACCGGTGAAAGCTCCGGCATCGCCAGAGACTCGGAACGTGTCAGCGTCAGCGTCACCGGAACCAGAAGCTCCTGACCGGCCCGCTTCTCTTCTACATCCATCAGGAGTTTATCATACATAACCCGTTCGTGCGCCGCATGCTGATCAATAATCAGCAGATCGCCTTCGGCGTTTCGTGCAATAATATAGGTATCTCCTGCCTGCCCCAGCACCTCGGGAACGCTGATATCCGCTTCGGTGCCGGAAAGAGTGTCTTCCGTGCGGTTCAGCTGCCGTTCGGTCTGCCGCTGCTGAAGAGGCGGGGGGCGGACATACGGCAGCGTCCGTGCCTCGCGGACCATGTATTTTTCCTCTGAAACCAGCGGAACCTGAACCGGCGTGCTCACCGGTTCGGCGGCCGTGCCGGTAAACACATCCTGCGAATGCAGTGCCGTATAAACGGCATCCTGCACCGCAGACCCCACCTCACGTTCCCGCGACAGCCTGACCTCACGCTTCGTCGGATGCACATTCACATCCACCTCGCAAGGATCGATGGTAATATCCAAAAACGCCGCCGGATACATTCCTTTGGGAAGCAGCGTCCCGTATCCTTCCCGGACCGCCCACTGAAGCGGCCGTGAAACAACCTGCCGGGAATTAATCGTCAGATAAAACCGGGTTGGCGATGACCGCATCTCACCCCCGGGCCGCGTAATAAATCCGCGAACACGGGCAAGGGCCGACCCGCCGTCAACCTCACAGAGCTCGTTTACAAACGACGAGCCAAACACCGCGGCGATACCATCTTTGTAGTTTCCGGTCCCGTAGGTCCTGAACCGCTCCTTTCCCTGATAAAGCAGAACAAACGAAACACGGCGGTGGGCAAGCGCAAGGCGTTCAACGATATCATAGATATGGGACAACTCCGTTGCAGCCGATTTCTGAAACTTACGTCGGGCAGGTGTATTATAAAATAAATCCTCAATTACAATCGACGTCCCCTCAGGCGCTCCCGCCGACGCATTGCGCACGAGAGTACCGCCGTGAATAACCAGCATAACGGCCTCAGGAGACGCTGACCCGCGCTCTTTTGAGGTAAAAGTAACCTTTGAAACCGCGGCAATACTGGCCAGAGCCTCGCCTCTGAACCCGAGGGTTACAATCCCGTCCAGATCCTGCGGATGCTGAAGTTTACTTGTTGCATGCTGACGAAACGCAAGAACAGCATCATCAGCCGCCAGCCCGACACCGTCGTCTGCCACCGCTATCCGCGTCACCCCATTTTTATCAGCGGCGAGATCTATGGTAATTCTTCCCGCATCCGCATCGATTGCATTCTCAACCAGCTCTTTTACCACAGAAGCCGCCCGTTCAACCACCTCGCCCGCGGCAATATGGCTGATGGTCTCTTCATCCAGAACATGAATAACCCCCATTATCGTTTCTCCAGTACCGCTTTCAGCTCGGTAATAAACATCAGTGCCTGCATCGGCGTCATATCATCCGGACGGGCGTCCCGTACCCGCTCTTCAACAGCTGACAGCCCCGCCGCTGCCGGGGTCTCCGCATCCACCAGCAGCATCTGGGTATAATATTTCTGAGACGTGCCGCCCGTGTCCTCACGGAGTGCTTCGTGCAGAATCTCATCCGCCCGCACCAGAACTTTTTTCGGCACCCCGGCAATCTTTGCCACATGAATCCCGTAACTCCTGTCTGTTGCCCCCGGAATAAGTTTTCGCAGGAACGTAATGTCATGCACATCCTCTTTAACCGCGAAATGATAATTTTTAACCCGCCGCAGCTCACTCTCCATACCGATGAGCTGATGGAAGTGCGTTGCAAAGAGCGTGCGGGGTCCGGCGGCACCTTTACCGTGCAGATATTCAAGCACCGCACGGGCAATCGAATACCCGTCAACCGTGCTGGTGCCCCGCCCGATCTCATCCAGAAGAATAAGACTTTTATCCGTGGTATTGTTCAGGATATTGGCAAGCTCCAGCATCTCAACCATGAACGTACTCTGCCCGCCGGCCAGATCATCCGAGGCACCGACCCGGGTAAACACCCGGTCAACAATCCCCACCCGGGCAAACCGTGCAGGAACAAAACATCCGGTCTGTGCAAGAATACAGATGAGTGCCACACTGCGCATATACGTTGATTTACCTGCCATGTTGGCACCGGTGAGAATGAGAATCTGCTGGTCGGTTGAACTCATCTCGGTATCATTGGGAACGTATCCGCCCGGCACCGCGTTTTCAACAATCGGATGACGGCCGTCGCGGATAAGCAGGTCGGACCCTGCTGAAAGTTCCGGCCTGACATAATTATTTGTCAGGGCAAGATCTGCAAACGCGGATAGCTGGTCCACAATCCCGATGACAGCGGCCGTTTCCTGTAACTGCCGGACATACCCCCCCAGCGTTTCCAGAAGAGATTCATACAGACTGATCTCCAGAGCAAGCATACGGTCATCGGCCTGTGCTATCAGCGCTTCACGTTCCCGCAGGGCCGGAATCGTAAACCGCTCACCATTTGCCGTAGTCTGTTTGCGTTCATAGTCCGCCGGCACTTTGTCAAGATTGGCCTTGGTAATCTCAATGTAATACCCGAAGACATTATTATATGCAATTTTCAGCGAACGGATACCGGTCCGTTCCCGTTCAGTGTTTTGAAGATCGGCAATCCATGTCCGCCCGCCCGCGGCAACGTCACGCAGCGCGTCTAAATCAGCACTATAGCCGGCCCGGATAACCCCGCCGTTTTTGTAGAGAAGCGGCGGTTCATCAGCAATGGCAGAATCAATCAGGTC
>CAZAWD010000097.1:0-4758 GCA_964488725.1 uncultured Methanomicrobiales archaeon
GGTATTGCCGCCGGTAACTCTGATGGTGGTCACCTTTGTAACTCCGATAACGGTATCTGCCGGTGATCTTCCGATCTCCGTCCGTTTTTTACCACGGGCTGCGTGATAGCGCCCTCCCGTTGATTTGCGTGTGGATTTTCCTTGCCAAAGCATTTTTTAATATCTCCTGAATTTTAGTATCTCTGATTAACGATGATGAGACATGCCTCACCAACATCAGTCTTATCCAGAGTCCTATATTTATTGGTTCTTTTTCTATATTAAATCTCAGGCAAGAATCGCATCTGCAACTTCCTGAACCCCCTCTCCTTTGCGCAGATTGGTCTTGATGATAACCATCTCGGGGTTGTAGCGCTTAATGTCAGCAATCATCCGCTCAACATTACATCCGACCGCCGTAGCAAGATCAACTTTATTCAGAACCGTAATCTGGCAGTCCCGAAACATCATCGGATGCTTATTTACTACATCATCTCCCTCAGTCGTCGAGATAACAACAATACGCTTCTCTGCGCCGAGTTTAAAATCAGTCGGACACACCATATTTCCGACATTCTCAATAAATACCACATTCACCCCGTCAAGATTCATATGGTCAAGGGCATGGTGAACAAGATGCGCGTCAAGATGGCACTCCTTACCGGTATTTGCATTGTATGCCTGAACGCCTGTTTTCACAATTCTCTGGAAATCATCATCGCCATAGACATCGCCGGCAATCGCCGCGGTTGTCAGTCCGCGCTTTTTTAATTCAGGAACAAGACGCTCAATAAGAGATGTCTTACCCGAACCGATAGCGCCAAGCAGGTCAAACGCACGCACCCCGTGTTCCTTAAAGTGCTCGGCATTGTGTTCTGCCAGACGGTTATTCGCGCCGTAAATTTCAGCTTCCATGGTAACATCGACGTGATGCATACATCTATATTGGTTATCCCAGTGTTTATAGATACTCATACCCCCTTCGGTATGACGGTGTTTTACGATTATCCTAATTCGTAACCATAAATGACGCTTGTCAATTTTGCATTACAATGTGTAAAACATATTATACAATTGTGACCAATAAGATTAATGCCGGACTTTAAGTTCCCGGCATGAACGAGATACCACAACAGGAGACGATAAAATGCACATACTATACAAGGCAGCGGCGATTTTAATTGCATTGGCATTTATTATAATCCCCGTTTCAGCCGACATTGAGGAAATTCCTCTGGTAAAGGAAGATCCAAACGGCAACCTCCACATTAACGAAATCGAAATAACCGTATCCTCCGAACTTCCCCACCACACCGAACTGCGACCATTTTTCCGGGAAACCGAACTCATCGAAATAGATCGCGAAGATGACGAAGACGCAATACCCAATGGAGTTCAGGACTGGTTTTGCGGGATTGGAAATTCATCCATGCAAGACACCCCCCTGCTCTTAAATGAACCATCTTCTCCAGAAGACAAATAACTTTTTTTGCCAGCACCCTTATAGTATACAAAACAAACATATTATACAACATGGCAATACGGACACTATACCCCTGTTACTTTGACGTTTCACTGACCCGGAAAGAGGGGCGGCGCGTTGCAAAACCGCTTGCCGTTGCACAGCCGAACATTACTCAGATTTCCCGCGCTGCAAAAGCCGCAGGCCTTGTCGTCGCCGAAGAAGATCTGACTGCAAAACATCCCGCGCACTGGTTTGCAGCAGGCGGCCGCATACGTGTTGAATATCCCCGTTCAAAAGAAGAGCTCATGAAAACCATTGCCGCGCATCTTGGCAAAAAATAACCATGTACGACTTTCACTGTCACACAACCTACTCCGATGGCGAACTCATCCCTTCTGAACTTATCCGGCGGATGGCAGAAGCCGGATATACCGAGATGGCGATAACGGATCATGCCGACTGGACAAATACCGCCTCGCTCATCGAGTCCCAGAAAAAAATACAGCGAACTGCAAAAATGTTCGGCATACGCTATTATCCGGGAGTTGAACTGACCCATATCCCCCCGCAAGAGATTGACGAACTGGCACAATATGCAAAATCATGCGGTGCCGAAGTAGTAATCGTTCACGGAGAAACCGTAGTTGAACCGGTCGCCCCCGGAACCAATCGCGCCGCTGTTACCAGTAGCTATGTTGATATTCTGGCACATCCGGGTATGATTACTGAAGAAGACGCAGCGCTTGCAGCCCGGAATAATGTTTCACTTGAACTTACCGCACGCTGCGGCCATAACCGAACCAACGGCCATGTTCTGGCCATCGGACGCCGCGCGGGTGCCTCGTTTGTTATACAGTCCGACACCCACGCCCCGGGCGACATAATCTCGGAAAATATGCGCTATATCATCGCAAGAGGAGCAGGTATGACAGACGATGAGGCAAACACAGCCCTGAATCAGAACGCAGAAGACATTCTCCGACACTAAATTATATTTGAGCGTTCTGGAAAAAATATTTATATAACTTTGACTTCATTATAATATGCATAAATACTCTGTGGTTTGTATCGAGCCCGCAGAGATACGCTAAGACTATTAAATTCGGCCGGGATGTAATTTGTGAAACTTGCAGGAAACATTGTTGCCCTTCGGGGAAAAAAGCTACTCATCGCAGCATGTGATGCGGGGCAGCTTCCACCACTTTACACAAGCGTAGCAGATGACAAAAACCAGCCTGTCGGAACGATTGTTGATTTATACGGAAGTGTGGCACGACCCTATATCACAATTCTATGCAGCAGAGAGATACCGGCAGAAATTTCGGTTGGAGACTGTCTCTATGTTATTGCAGAATCCAAACCCGAAAAACCGGTGAAGTTCCGTCACACAACAAAAACACGGACGCAGCCAGGTTCATTTATAAAAAGGAATAAAAAGTATGGAAACTGAAATTGAAAAACTGAGGCAATTAAAACAGAACAGGGAAATGATGAAAGAGCGTCAGGGTGTAGCGCTCGCTCCCAAAGAAAAAGAAAAACCCGAAACCGGAAAAGACGGGGCAGCAACGGTTTGCCCTGAATGCGGAAGCAAACAATTAGTACACGATTATGAACGGGCCGAACTGGTCTGCCAGAACTGCGGACTGGTTCTTGATGATGATTTCATCGATCGCGGGCCGGAATGGCGGGCATTCGATCACGACCAGCGGATGAAACGGTCGCGTGTAGGTGCGCCGATGACCTTCACCATCCATGATAAAGGTCTGTCAACCATGATCGACTGGCGCAACCGTGACTCCTACGGCCGTGCCATCTCATCAAAAAACCGCGCGCAGTTATACCGTCTGCGGAAATGGCAGCGCCGTATCCGTGTTTCAAACGCAACCGAACGAAACCTTGCATTCGCTCTCTCTGAACTTGACCGTATGGCATCAGCTCTTGGTCTCCCGCGAAACGTGCGTGAGACTGCTGCTGTTGTCTATCGTGACGCCGTCGATAAAAATCTTATTCGCGGACGAAGTATCGAAGGAGTAGCAGCAGCAGCATTGTATGCAGCCTGCCGCCAATGCAATGTTCCAAGAACTCTTGATGAGATTGCCGAGGTGTCCCGTGTTACCCGCAAAGAAATCGGCAGAACCTACCGGTTTATTTCACGTGAACTTGGCCTGAAACTTCTGCCGACCTCCCCCGGCGACTACGTGCCGCGTTTCTGTTCCGGCCTTGGCCTGAAAGGTGAAGTTCAGTCGCGCGCCATGGAAATTCTCAAACAGGCCGGCGAACGCGAACTGACAAGCGGGCGCGGACCGACCGGCGTTGCCGCCGCTGCAATCTACATCTCATCAATTCTTTCCGGTGAACGCCGGACCCAGCGTGAGGTGGCAGACGTTGCCGGAGTTACTGAAGTTACCATCCGTAACCGGTATAAAGAACTCGCCGAACAGTTGGATATTGAAATTATCCTCTAAACTTATATTTTTTCAACAGCCTTAAAAAAGAGATAATTCTAATCTCTGACAACGCCGATATACGGGAGATTGCGATATTTCTGATCCCAGTCGAGTCCGTATCCGACCACAAACTCGTTACCGATTGAAAAACCAATATAATCTCCTTCCAACGGCACCACTCTGCACTCATGCTTATCCAAAAGCGCGCAGACGGCAAGAGAAGATGGGTTTCGCCCACGCATCAATGCAGTAACCATTGATAGAGTGCGGCCGGTATCAATCACATCCTCAATAATCAAAACATCTTTTCCGGAAATCGCCTCCCTTGGCACATCCAGTTTCATCAAAACATTACCGGTAGATTCTTTTCCGGCATAACTTGCGGTCTGAATAAATTCCATAAACACCGGAATCGTCAGACGCTTCGCAAGCTCACAGGCAAAAAAACAGGCACCTTTCAGAGTACAAAGAAAAGTAACACTTTTACCTGCATAATCTCTATCGATTTCAGCAGCAACCTCCCGGATACGCCGGTCTACTTCCTCTTCGGAAATGAGTATATCAATAGTATCAGTCATCGGATTTCGACTCCTGCTGTAACACGCCCAGCTCCTCTAACAGACTCGGCAGGAAAATACCGGCATCACTTACCATGCCGATAGCCTGTGAGGTTCCCCGGTCCATGAGTTTGGTAACCGACGCCGGATTGATATCGACACAGATGGTTTTCACGTGCGAGGGCAGAAGATTTCCCACCGCAATGGAATGCAGAAGGGTTGCAACCATCAGCACCATCCCCAAATCCGGATCGACCAGATACTTTCGCATTGCATCCTGCGCCTCGATAGTATTCTGAATAACATCCGG
>CAZAWD010000098.1:0-4688 GCA_964488725.1 uncultured Methanomicrobiales archaeon
TATCGTCGAAAAAAACTCCGATGTTACAGCGCTGCGGAACGGATATGTTACGGTAACGCCGTTGACGCTTGATACCACCGCGTATGCGGCCTGCGGAAGTCTGACCGAAATAATGTCAGATCTGCCGGGTATTGAAAAATAAATAAGTTCAGGCGACCTTCCCGGCTTCGGTCTCACCTTCTTCATCTTTTTCCGGCAATGTAGACGGATGGACACGATCGTCGCGCGCATCACCAATAAAGTTCTTTGCAATAATGTAACACTCGGTGCTCCCGCGCCGCGTAGCAGCGGAACGGATAACCCGGACGGAGTAGAAACGTTCCCGGACCAGTTCAAGCAGTTCATTAAAGTCCGCACCCTGGAAGGATTTCATCACCAGGTTTCCTCCCTGTTTTAGAAGTGTCGCGGAAAACATCAGGGCGTCTTCGTTCAGCGCCATAATCCGTGCCTGATCATATGATTTTGCCCCGGAGAGATGGGGTGATGCATCACAGACCACTACATTTACCACCGGCATTGCAGCGCGCACTTTTTCCTGAATTTCAGGCGTGGTAAAATCCCCGATAAACGTTACCGTATCTTCAAGCGGCGCCATCGGGTTTAAGTCCACACCGCAGAGTTTTCCGTCGGTCAGCGAGCGCAGAACCTGCAACCAGCTTCCCGGTGCCGATCCGAGATCCACGACATTATCTGTTCTGCGGATTATATTAAAACGGGTATTAATATCTATAAGCTTATACGCGGAACGTGCCCGATACCCTTCCTTTACCGACCGCCGGTAGGCGGCATCTTTTGACCATAGTGAACCCATGAATATACCTCGTCGCTAAATAGCACTTATTATCTATAATTAGAGAGCATATAGTTATAGTATTTAAATTTGCCACGCTAACACATACGTGAGTGTGTCAAGGGGTTACACTGATGTTAAAAGCAACAATCCAAGCAGATATCTTCCGTGAGACAATCGACGCCGTCTCAGCACTGGTAAATGAATGCCGTCTTCATATTGATGAAAACGGAATCCGCACCATTACTGTGGATACCTCCAACGTTGCGATGGTTTCGCTTGAACTCGAAGCCGGAGCTTTTGATAGCTTTTCCGCAACCGACAGTGAAATCGGTCTTGATATTGAAAAAATACGGGCGATGATGTCTATGATAGGCAAGACTGACGTTGTCTCTCTTGACTTTGCAGAAGAAAATAAAAAACTTCAGATTAGTTTTGGCGGGTATGAATACTCAATAACCCTTCTTGATCCAAAAACTATTCGCAAAGACCCGAATGCGCCAAATCTGAACCTTCCGGCAACCTTTGAGATCGCCGGAATAATGTTCAATGATGCAATTAAAGCATCAGCCATGGTCTCTGATAAAATATCTCTTGCCGTTTCCGCAGAGACACAGACCTTTATCATGAATGCAGAAGGTGATTCTGACCGGATTAAACGTGAACTGTCAGGAGATGATGTTCATTATATTTCATGCGCGGACGCACGATCGCTGTTCTCGCTTGACTACCTCAAGGATATGGGTAAATCTATCAGCCACGCTGAAAAAGTACAGATTCGTCTGGGAACCGATCACCCTGTTCAGTTCTCGTTTGACTATGCGGATGGAAAAGGAAAAATCGGATATCTGCTTGCGCCGAGAATTGAAGCAGACTAACTAGAATATGCCGGTTGTTGAACTGCGGGATCTGCTTCACTATCCTTTTTTAAAAGAAGCACAGAATGTTCTTGCATCCCGCGGGATAAAAGTTGCCGGGCTGGCAACGACGCCGGAAGGTAAAAAATATCTGGATATGTCCGCAGAGCGGGTAGCCTGTGCAATTGACGGAAAAGAAGTGTATCCGGAAGATACAAGCGGCGATAATCTGTCTGATATTGTAACCTATGTTCTGTCGCGGATTCTTGTTTCATGTATGAAAGACAAGCGCACAACAGAACGGTTTATCCGTTCGGAAACACGGCGGGTTCAGAAGTATCTAAGTGTTGAACAGAATCCGGTAATTAAAAAACGGGTGTATCACGAGTTTGGTATCTCGCCGGATACCGGCGATATGCCGGCGATAGAATATGTGGAGATGGCGGCAAATATTCGTGAAGATAAATGGCGTCTGATTAACCGTGAGGTCGAACGTGGATTCATACGTGTTTCTTCTGACGAACGGGAGATTCTGTTGGGTGAACGAATCCGTTCAGTACTTGGTTCCTCTCTTCCGCTTCCGGTTCCCGGCGCATATGAACGTGAATTTGCGCCATGGACGGACCGGCTTCTTGCAAAAATACAGGAACAAACCCTCGCTGAATTCGGCGTAATTGACGAGTCGGCTTTTCCGCCGTGTATTCAGACTCTTATTCAGGCGGCGGCAGCTGGTGCGAATCTGACACATTCCGGCCGGTTTTCGCTCGTTGCTTTTTTACATACCATAGGAATGGCAGGCGAACAGATTGAAGGAATTTTTGCCCGCAGTCCTGATTACAACCCTGAGATGACAGGATATCAGGTTGATCATATCCTGACAAATGAGTATACGCCCCCGTCCTGCATGACAATGCTGACGCATGGTATCTGTGTACACAAAGACAGGTTGTGCGAATCGGTTAATCATCCGCTGGTTTATTACCGTGACCGGAAGCGGTTTTTTGACCGGAAAAAACGAATTGATGAGGCACGGGCGGCAAAGACAGCTAAAGCCGCACTGACCGCAAACGCTGACGATAAAAAAGGATAATTATAATATTTTCTGGGTGAAGGCAACCTGTCCGGAGATTCTGGTAATTCTGATCTTTACCCGCTGACCCACTTTGACGCCGGAGATATACAAAATATATTTTCCGACATGCGCTACTCCGTCTCCTTTTTTACTGATAGAATCAATATTGACTTCCAGTTCTTTTCCTTCTTCAACGGCAGCTGCCGGTGCGGCACCGGTCTTTCCTTTCCGCTTGCGGATAGGACGCTTTGACCCGCAGGCTTCACAGAGAAGCATAAGCACCCGGTCATCCTTGACAAGCTTGGTGTCCGGCCGGCCGCATTCAGAACAGATAACATAGTCTGATCCGTAGCTCTCCAAAATTGCAGTAAACTGAGACGGCTCGAATTTGCCATTGAAAACTGCACGTGTCCCGTCAATTTTTCCAGCCGTTCCGAGTTCACCGAGAATATATTTCATAAAGTGATCCTGTTCACGGTTGAGAACATCGGCAATATCGGCAAAGTTTTCAAGGACCGTGGTCTTTCCCTCGATATAGACCCTTGTTTTTGGCATAACAAAACGCTCACCGGTATCAGTCGGTTCATCTATTCCGGCGTATGCTTTTTGCAGCATCTCTTCATATGACTCTACCATAATACCTTACATTTGGATGTAACAACGTATAACATCTCCGTATGGCCGGCATACCCGGCGGTTAAAAAAGATTAGTTTCCGAATTTTTCCCAGCTCGTCTCCAGCGCACCAATCGCCGGAAGTTTTTTGCCGGTCAAAAACTCAATACATGCCCCTCCTCCGGTCGAAAGATGCGAATACTCAGGTTCAAGGCCCAGCTGCTCAATAACCGCAGCCGTATGCCCTCCGCCGCAGACCGTAAACTCCGCATTCGCCGCTGCATGCAATATTTCAAACGTCCCTGCCGCAAACGACGCATCTTCAAAGACACCGGCAGGCCCGTTCATCACAATCGTCCCCGAACGTTTCAGTTCATCGGAAATGAACCCGATAGACGCACTGCCCATATCCATAATCGGGCAGGACGGCGGAACGGCCGAAACCGGATACTCGCGCCGTGCCCCTCCCTCTTTTACCGCAACAAACTCCGGCAGAATAATACGTTCACCGTAATTTTCAAGAATCCTCTTTGCCTTCTCTATCTCCCCGTCATACCCGAGCGTATGAATCAGAGTCGTCGACGGTGCCCCGATATCAATTCCTTTCGCCAGATAAAACACATTGGCAACCACGCCGATAATCGCAACCTTGTCTGCGGTGCCGCTCTCCAGAACGTTGCCGGCAACCGCTATTGAATCATCAACCTTGGTGCCGCCCAGAACAAACGTAACCGGTTTGGGAGCTGACGTAAACACGCGGGAAAGCATTTTTACCTCCTTCTCCATTAAAAGTCCCGCCACTGTCTTCATGGCATACGGCAACCCCGTAATCGTCGGCTGCGAACGATGAGCCGTTCCAAACGCATCATAAACGCATAAATCCGCCATCGACGCAAGTTTGCGGACCAGATGTGTCTGTGCTCCGTCTTCGGGTTTCATCGTCAGATTTTCCTCACTTGAAAACCGCACATTCTCAAGCAGAACAACATCTCCCGGATGGGATTCGCGCACAACCCGTTTTGCACATGACCCGAAAATATCATCCACATACGTAACCGGCATTTCAAGAAGACGCTCAAGTTTGTCGGCATGCGCCTGTAATGTAGTGAAATCTTTCTTTCCCGGCCGGCTCTGATGTGCCAGAATAACCACCCGCGCATCTTCCAGTGCCTGAATTGTTGGAATATGTTCACGGAACCGTTTATCATCTAAAATTGTATTAGTTGAAGGATCAATTGGAGAGTTAAAATCAACACGGAGAAGAACCGTTTTCCCGCGCGTTGAAACATCCTGCAGCGTCCCGAAATTCATATAAAAAAGATAGGATTTGAAACTACATAAACAGAATGGATATC
>CAZAWD010000099.1:0-4670 GCA_964488725.1 uncultured Methanomicrobiales archaeon
CGCTCCTCTCAGCGGCGAACAGTATCTCATCGGGACTGCACCCGTGTACATGAACACCCGGAATCTCCTCGTGAAACGTCCGGATAATTCGTTCATAACTTTCAATAGTAAACGATGGATGAATACCTGCAAGATAACACACCTCAGACACATGGCGCTGCCGTGCCTCCGCGGCGCGGGCTCTGAACTCTTCCTCGGAAAAACAGAATGCATCAGGGTCTGTTGCTTTGCGACCGAACGCACACAGACCGCAGCGGTTCTTGCAAATATTCGTGAGGTGGATGTTCATGTTCCGGACATATGTCACCCGGTCGCCCACACGGCGTTTTCGCATCTCATCAGCGGCTGTAGCTACCTTCCAGATGTCGGCACCCTTCAGACTAAACAGATACGCTGCATCCTCTTCTGTCATGCGGGCGCCGTTTAAAACATCCAAAAGAATCGTATCCGTCTTCATTTACGACGACTCCTGATATGTTCCGACTCTTTCTTTGCCGCACGACGTTTGGAAATAAATCTGCCGCCGAGTTCAAAAACAACCAGGCCGGCGGCAACAATTACTATGCTCTCCACCAGATGAAGTGGTACCCAGCCGGCAAACGGAATTGCAAACAGAGCTTTTCCAACAATCCACTCCTCTTTCACCGGTTCCATCCGTGAAATCCCATACCGCGGGAAACTTCCCATCTGATCAGGCAGGGAGTTTGTCACCGGGTTATCTCCTTTGGTAATTACACCGCCGTGGGCCGCCTCACCACTATACCCCCATTCAAGCGCTTCTTCATCGCTGATAGTGGTTATTGCCCGATGGATAATCGGCGTTACTCCGGATTTTCCATTTGGCTGATACACTATCACATCCCCGTACCAGTTGAATTTTTCAGCAGCCCCGGATGTATTCGCTTCAGCCTGGGTCATCCATTCACCGAATCGGTTTTCATCGACCACAAATACCAGACTATACGTTGTTATATTTGGTTCCATACTTCCGGACTCAACCGCCACCAGCGCCGGCCATGTTCCCGCAACCCCATACAGCAGCAGACCAATTCCGCCGACGATTAAGAGAACCAGAAGTATATCTCTGGCAAAAACCGCGACAGAACTCTTTTGTTTTAAAATATCACGAAACGACATACTAGTAATGTATTCTATTTTTGCCGCACAACTATTTCACATTTCCCATCTCATCTTTAGGTTCCAAACCGTCTGACCCTTGACTGATAATCGCGAAGGGCGCGGATAAAATCAACTTTACGAAACCGTTTCCAGTTGATGTCTGTAAAAAATAACTCTGAATAAACAGACTGCCAGATAAGAAAATCTGTCAGGTTACTGCCGCCGGTTTTAATCATAAAGTCCGGGGCAACCTGATAGAGCAGGTGCTGTTCTATGGTTTCTTCGGTTATATCGTCTGGTGCAATATCTTCAGCTGCGATTTTTACAATGGCATCGGTGATTTCACTGCGGCCGCTTTTACCAAGTACAATCAGGACGTTTAGCGGGCCGTTGCCCATGACCCGTTCGCCCGCGGGCGTGCTCATCCGCACCCGTGCAAGAGCAGATATGGCATCGAGTACAGAACTGCTGCACCCGCTGTCGGCATCTTCTGAACTAATGTGAAAAATGAGATGTTCAATTGCCGGAAATATTCTGACCCAAGAAACAACCTGTATCAGTTTATCAGAATCGGCTTCTATATCTTCGCGGGATAGCATAATGCAAAGTTCACGCGGGAAGACCTGAAGCGACTGGATTATATGGTGTTCATAGAGGTTGTAAAGCATTGGCTGTCTATAATATTTCCCGTCAAACCATATAAGCTCATAATATAGGCACTTATATATATTCTAAGAACCTAAATGTGAACTATGATTACCCCGCTGGATTTGAAGAAGGAGATAGAGAGTCGTCTTCGCAGCTATCTCTCCCGTGACAAATCGGGTATCAGGAAAGCTCTGTTAAATATTATCGTGAATGTCAGGTCGGTTACCGTCCCGCAGATCCACGAGAAACTTTCAAAGACCTTTTCTGTGAGTTATCACTCGGTAGCATCCATGATAGGAACTATTGCTTCTAAATTCGGGATTCTTTCAACTAAAAAGGAAAAAGATGGAGATATTGGCACATACGAACTTAAGCCGCAGTATGCCGAGCTCGTTGCACGGGTTGTTGCATCTGTCTGATTCCTTTTTTTATGGGGTGGTAAGAGATGGAGTTTGAGTTTGGGGATCGTCCGTTCCTTTGCGATATTAAAATCGACGATGATGTGGTTGCGTATATGGACGAGCGCGGGGGGGATTTTAGAATATCTACGTCGTGCAGTGGTCCTGTGCTGATGTCGGCGGATGTAAAACCCCCTAAATCAAGCGATATTCCGGTTAAAAGCGGAAATCATATAATTTATATATCGCGGTATCAGCTGGACTGGATATCTGAGATTACGATGCGGATGGTCCCGCGTTACTTTTTTTCACCGGACGAATATGCCCTTTGAAGAACTGGAGCATACAGCTGACGTCAAGATGCGCATATGCGCGCCGTGTTTTCAGGACCTTGTATGTGAGAGCGGTTTTGCACTTGCCCGTGTATTGTATGGAGAGTATCCGGCCGAAGAGGGCGGTCTTTCCATCCCCATATCAGCTGACGGCAGAGATGCAGATGAGCTCTGTGTGAATTTTTTATCGGAGCTATTGTTTGTGATGGAAACCGAGTATCTTGTCCCCCAGCGGTTTTCACTGGATTGTGAAGAAAAACGGGTGACAGGTTTTGTTTTTGGGACGGCGTTTGATTCCGCGAAACATTCCGGAGGGATTGAAGTGAAAGGAATTTCATACTCCGGGTTGTCGCTAACCAAAACAAATACAGGGTATGAATTAATAATTATCTTTGATATTTGAAGAGTATGAATAGTAAGATTCAGCATGTTGGAACCAGCGAGTGGGAAATTCCGAAAGGATTTGTGGAGGGTATGCGAGTATCCGGCAGATTTTTCTTATCTGATTCTCTGGCGGAAGGTATTGAAGATGGCGCACTGACACAACTTGCAAATGTTGCAACGCTGCCGGGTATTCTCCGCAGTTCGTTTGGGATGCCCGATATTCACTGGGGATACGGGTTTCCTATCGGCGGGGTTGCGGCCTTTGATGAGACGGAAGGTGTTATTTCGCCCGGGGGGGTAGGGTTTGATATTAACTGCGGGGTGCGGATGATAACAACTCCGCTGATGGAAGCGGATATTTCCGATAAGAAAGGATTGATTGAGGAGCTGTATGCCGCTGTCCCTACCGGAGTCGGAGCGAAAAGTCCCATCCGTCTTTCTCAGAAAGATTTGACGGCTCTTATGGAGGATGGTGCCCGTCATGCGGTTTCAATGGGGTATGGTGTGGATTCAGATGTTGACCGGTGTGAGGAGCGGGGCGCGATGGAGGGTGCTGATATTTCGGCGGTGAGTCAGAAAGCGCGGCAGCGCGGGATTCCTCAGTGCGGGACGCTTGGGTCAGGGAATCATTTTCTTGAGCTGCAGGTGATTGATGAGGTGCCGGATGAGAAGACGGCGCAGGTGTTCGGGGTGAAGGAGGGGCAGGTGTGTGTGATGATTCACTGCGGGTCACGCGGTCTTGGTCATCAGGTGTGTACGGATCATCTGAGGGTTCTGGAAAGTGCGGTGAAACGGTACGGGATTGAGTTGTCCGATAGACAGCTTGCCTGTGCACCGCTTGATTCGCCCGAGGGTCTGGCATATTTCGGCGGGATGGCGGCGGCGGCAAATTACGCGTGGGCGAACCGTCAGATTATCACTCATATCGTGCGGGATATTTTCGCACGGAGGTTTTCTCTTGAGTATGATGAGATGCCGCTGGTGTATGATGTTGCGCATAATGTGGCGAAGTGGGAGGAGCATGCAACAGATGAGGGGCGGCGACGGGTTTGTGTGCATCGCAAAGGCGCGACGCGGGCGTTTGGCCCGGGGCGGTCTGAGATTGTGCCGGAGTTCAGGGATGCAGGCCAGCCGGTTATTATTCCCGGGAGTATGGGGACATCATCGTATCTGCTTGCCGGAACTGCCATGGCTATGGAGAAGACGTTTGGAAGTACCTGTCATGGTGCCGGACGGGTGAAGAGCCGGTCGTCGGCGAAGAGAGGATTGACCGGTGAGGAGGTGGCGGCGTCTCTGTTGCGTGAGGGTATTTATGTGCGTGCGCCGAATGCTGCTGCAATTGCCGAGGAGGCACCGGAAGTGTATAAGCCGAGCAGTGAGGTGGTAGGGACGGTGCAGGATGTGGGAATATCCCGGATTGTTGCACGGCTTCGGCCGATGGGGGTGATTAAGGGATGACACAGACGGCGGTGTTGTGGGATTCAAAGATGATGTTTCACCGGATGGTAGAAGAGGCCGCAGGGCCGACTGATGCGGTGACGCCGCTGATGCTGGCAGCGCCGTTTTTTCGCGGGAAGTATGCCGGGGTGATTATTCCGACGGGGTTTGGGAATACGCATTATTCCAGACTTCTTCCGGCGCTTCGTGCGTGTTCCGGGAGGATTGAGCACTATCTTGAGGCAGGCGGGAAGATGTTGGTGTTTGGGGCGGCGGATGCATCGCCGGCCCGTTATGACTGGCTGCCGGTTGAGGTGTCGTATCATTTTGAGTTTATGGAGCATGAGCTGAC
>CAZAWD010000100.1:0-4637 GCA_964488725.1 uncultured Methanomicrobiales archaeon
TATGACAAGTGCAAAATCATATAAAGATGCTGCTCTTGCAGCACGTCTTTCGGACCGATATTACCGTCCGGTCGAAGACAGTGATCCTTCGTTCACCGGCGAGGTTGAAAAAATCGGCGGCACCGAAGCTCATCTGTGTTTCCAGTGCGGCACGTGTACGGGTTCCTGCCCGTCAGCTCCGCGGAGTTCGTATCGTATCCGCAGTTTCATGCGCCGTGTCAACCTCGGCATGCGTGACGTCTGTTTAAACGACCCCGACCTGTGGCTGTGCACCACCTGCTACACCTGCAGTGACCGCTGTCCGCGTGACTTAATCCCGACTGACGTCATCATGGCCATGCGCAACATCGCTGCCAAACAGGGTATCATCCCGAAGAACGCCCTTGCGACCGTCAACTTCATCTACCAGACCGGTCACGGCGTTCCCAACAGTGACGCCAACCGTGCGGCCCGTATCAAACTCGGTCTCGAAGCCGAACCCGAAACCACCTGCAAGTATCCGGAATACATCCCGGCCATCCGTAAGATCCTTGAACTCTACGGCACGAAACAGCTTGCAGACAACGTCCTTGCAGGAGGTCAGCAGTAACATGTCAGGCACAACTCACCAATACGCATTCTTCCTCGGCTGCATTGCACCAAACCGGTATCCCGGCATTGAAGCTGCGGCCGTCCGCACCGGCAAAAAACTTGGCATCGACCTCGTTCCGTTAAAAGGTGCATCCTGCTGTCCGGCTCCGGGTGCGTTCGGGTCAATTGACCTCAACGTCTGGTATGCCATGGCAGCCCGCAACCTTATCTTAGCTGAACAGATGAACATGGACATCGCCCTCATCTGCAACGGCTGTTACAAATCCATCTGGGAAGTCAACCACAAACTCAAACACAACGACGAACTCAGAGACAACGTCAACGAAGTATTAAAAGAAGTTGACATGGAATACAAAGGCACCAGCAACGTCTACCACTTAGCCGAACTGTATTACGACAACAGCGTCTGCGGCCTTGACAAAATCCGCGACTCCGTCGTCATGCCGCTTTCCGGCGTCAAAGTTGCCTGCCACTACGGCTGCCACCTTCTCAAACCGCGAAAAGACCGCGACTTCGCCAACCCTGTCATCGGCGACACGGAACACCCCATATGGTTTGAAGAACTCGTCGGTGCCATCGGTGCTGACGCCGTTGAATACCGTAACAAAATGCAGTGCTGCGGTGCCGGCGGCGGTGTGCGCGGCTACGACATTGCGCACTCGCTTGATATCACCAACGAAAAACTCACCAACATGTCCGCCTCGGGCGCTGACGCCATCGTCGACACCTGTCCGTTCTGTCAGCTTCAGTTCGACCGCGGCCAGTTTGAAATTGGTCAGAAATTCGGCATTGAATGGAACATCCCGGTTCTTCACTTCTGTGAAATGCTGGGTCTCGCGCAGGGAATGTCACCGATTGAACTCGGCCTTGACCTTCACCAGACCTCCTGTGCGCCCTTCCTTAACAAACTGAAAGGAGGCCAGTAACATCATGGTATATTCTGGAAAGAACGCAAAAGAATCCGGTGAAAAAGCCGTTGAACCACGTATCGGTGTATTTATCTGCCACTGCGGAACCAACATCGCCGGTTCCCTTGACGTCGACGCCGTCAGTGCCTACGCTTCCTCGTTACCGCACGTCGTCATCGCCGAACACTACGCATACATGTGCTCGACCCCCGGTCAGAACATGATAAAAGACGCCGCTGAGAAATACCACCTCACCGGCGTCGTAGTCGCCGCATGCACCCCGCGTCTGCACGAACCCACCTTCCGTACCGCCACCGCCAACGCCGGCCTCAACCCGTTCCGTTTTGAAATGGCCAACATCCGTGACCAGGGTTCCTGGGTCCACATGCATGACTGGGACGGCGGCACCGAAAAAGCAAAAGATGCCGTGCGTATCGCGGTTGCAAAAGCATGTTTCCTTGAAGATCTGTATCCCATGGCCGTGCCGGTTGAACACCGTGCCTTAGTCGTCGGTGCCGGAATTGCCGGTATTCAGGCCTCAATGGACCTGGCAGCTGCCGGTATTGAAACATATCTCATTGAAAAAGAACCGACCATCGGCGGCAGAATGTCGCAGCTGGATAAAACGTTCCCGACCCTTGACTGTTCCCAGTGCATTCTGTCACCGAAGATGGCAGAAGCAGGAAGAACGCCGAACATTAAACTCTACACTCTGGCAGAAGTCGATAATGTAGAAGGATATATCGGCAGTTTCGATGTAACTATCCGTCGTCACGCCCGCGGCGTTATGACCCCCGCCGAAGCGGCGGCAAAAGGCATTGTCGGCGGAGGATGCACGGGATGCGGAGACTGCAAAGAAGTATGTCCGGTTGTCAAACCGAATTCATGGGAATTCGGCATGGCGCCCCGCAAAGCTATCTATATCCAGCACGCCCAGGTTGTTCCGTTAATTTACACCATCGATTTCGATGCATGTGTGAAATGCGGACTCTGTATTACGGCATGCGGCACGAAACAGGCAATTGACCTCAATATGCAGGATGAACTGTTCACTATTAAAGTGGGAACGGTTATTCTGGCGACCGGTTACGAGACGTTCCCGATCGAACAGAAGAAAGAGTGGGGCTACAAGCTCTACGACAACGTCATTACGTCGTTAGAGTTTGAGCGTCTCATCTGTGCATCGGGTCCGACCATTGGTCATCTGGTTCGTCCGTCTGACGGCGAGACACCGAAATCTGTGGCGTTTGTGCTGTGCGCAGGGTCCCGGGACAACACCGGCGTCGGCAAACCGTATTGTTCGCGGTTCTGCTGTATGTATTCCCTGAAGCATGCTCATCAGGTTATTGAAAAGATCCCGGGATGCCGTGCGTATATTTTCTATATGGATATTCGTTCGTTCGGGAAAGCCTATGAGGAGTTCTATTACCGTATTCAGCACGAAGGCGCGAAGTTTATTCGCGGACGTGTTGCCCAGGTTCAGGAACTGCCGAATAAGAATCTTATCGTGGTGGCCGAGGATACGCTGCTTGGTGCACCGGTTGAGATTGAGGTCGAACTGGTGGTGCTGGCAGCAGCTGTTCAGCCGACTGCTGAGACTGAAGTTGTCCGCCGGCAGTTTGGCGTGTCATGTTCCCTTGACAAGTGGCTCCTTGAAGCTCATCCGAAGCTGAATCCGTGCGGGACGACGACGGCCGGTGTGTATATTGCCGGTGTCTGTCAGGGTCCGAAGGATATTCCGGATACGGTTGCCCAGGCAGAAGGTGCAGCGTCTGCGGCGTCGATTCCGATTCATTCGGGTCAGGTCGAACTTGAACCGTATTATGCACAGTGTATGCAGGATCTGTGTGCCGGCTGCGGTATGTGTACGAATCTCTGTCCGTATTCGGCACTGTCGATGACGGTGGCAGAGGACGGCAGAACGGTGATGCAGGTCACGGCAGCTAAGTGTAAGGGCTGCGGGACGTGCGGAGGGTTCTGTCCGGGCGGTGCGATTAAGATGCAGCACTTTACGAGTCCGCAGATTCTGGCACAGATTGATGCGTTCTTCCTTGGAGGCGATGAGTAATGGCAGATGATGCATGGAAACCTAAGATTATCGGTATTATCTGTAACTGGTGTTCGTATGCCGGAGCAGATGGAGCCGGTTCAGCCCGTACGCAGTATCCGCCGGATGTGCGAATTGTCCGGGTGATGTGTACGGGACGTATTGATACGCTGTTTGTTCTGAAAGCGTTCGCTGACGGGGCAGACGGGGTGCTGGTGTCCGGCTGCCATTTTGGTGACTGCCATTATCTGGCAGGGAACTTTAAGGCAGCGAAGAGAATGTTTCTGGTGAAGTCGATTCTCCGGAATATGGGTATTGAGCACCGGAGATTCCGGATGACATTCGTGTCAGCGTCGGAAGGAGCAAAGTGGGCGGTTGTGATTAATGATGTGATTACCACAATCAAGGAGATCGGGCCGTCACCCCTTGCAGAAGAAAGAAAGAGGAGAGGATTATAAAATGGCAGAAGGTGAATATTCACCTTTATCCAAACTCTTCCAGAAGGAAGATTTTGATGACTGGTCAAAACCCCACATTGTCGGGGCGACTACCGAATACTCATCACTCCTGAAACTTCAGGCAATGAAGGAAGGAGGACAGAGAAAATATGGTGACGGTATTATCGTCAGTGTAATTACCTGTACTGAAATCAAACAGGGTATTGCAATTGAAACCGGAAAAACGTCTTCGAAGTATTTCGATGCATGTTCAATCATCGAACTCCACGAAGATGACTTCAAAGCACTTGGTATCAACCGCAACACCAACGTCAGAGTTACCAGTGCAGCAGGGAGTGTAATTCTGAAAGCAGTTACCACCTCCCAGAGTCTGTATCCCGGACTTGCCCACATCCCGATGGGCCCGTGGGCAAACGTTGTCGTTCCGGCATACACCTATTCAACAGGCGAGCCCTGCTTCTGCGGTTTTGACTGTCTGATTGAACCGGCACCCGAAGAGAAAATTGAGACTGCAGTTAAACTCATGCACGAGAAATGCGGTCTGAAATATGTAGGAGACCCCCACTATGACTAAAACAATTAAAAACGTAATCTGTACATTCTGTGGTACACTTTGCGATGACCTTGAAGTCG
>CAZAWD010000101.1:0-4590 GCA_964488725.1 uncultured Methanomicrobiales archaeon
GGGATCTGTTTTCTTCTTACGAGGATTTTTCCGGAACAGTAACCCAGAGAATAATATATACAGCAAGAATCAGCAGAACCGGCACCGGCATGAAAAACAAAATAACCGTAATCACTCTCACAATCCAGGACGGAATCCCAAAATACTCTGCAAGCCCTCCGCAGACTCCGCCAATAAACCGGTCGGTGGTAGAACGGTAAAGAGTTTTATCCATACCCCACTATTTTTCCGGTAACGACAATAAGGGTTTCTGTTTTTTCTCAGGAAAAATCAAACAGTGTTTTCTGTTCGCGGATATCTTTTAGAAGCCCGATTTTTGGAATCCAGAACTGCGTCCCCAGTTTTTGAGCCGCTGATGCAAGCGCGTCCGCAAGCGTCGCGGTCCGGCACACACTGCCTGCAAGAGATGCATGCGCCGCCTCGCGAATAACCCAGACACCAAGCGGAGCCCAATACTCCCCTTAAATATCCCGGATACAAACCACACTCGCACACCGGCCGGTCTTCATCAGATACTCAAGTACCGCCAGGCGCGCCGCATAATACGCACCACCTATGGGAGAATACCCTCTTTTCGTCATACCCTTCTCCCCGTCAACCAGAATCGTCTCCTCGTCATCCGCCCACAGGGATTTTTTCTGCCAGCGTTCCAGCATCTCAAACTGCCAGTCATTTGAGGGAATAAGAATAAAACAAAGCGTATTGCCGTGCAGTGACGCACAAAACACCTCATACTCGCTCAGAGCCGGAAACCGCACCGCATCGTGCTTATACGCCGTCGATATCATCTCATCCGTTGCGGTAATCGCCCACCGGGTTGGAACCACGCGCCGGCTCTTCTCAACCCCCAACAGCCCCGACGTCAGCAGATTCGTAATCTTATACACATCCGTCCCGTTTTCGAACATAATACGCGCCGCCGCCGCCGCCTTCAGATCCGTATCAGACGTACATTTATCAACAATCCGTGAGACCGCCGCATTATCTATCACCTCTATTTTTTTCATAGCGCCCGACAGCCCCACCGGCGTGACATCACCGTCAAACGAAAGATCAAACTGAATAGGTTTGGTAAACGCCACCTCAACATCAAGAGGTTTGGACGACAACGCAATCTCCTGCACCTTTCCGATATCCGGCACCTTCACATCCAGCTCTGTACCCCCGCGAATCGTACGGGACCGGATAGACACAATATCATCAATAGAATAGTTGTTCTGAACCCATTTCAGCGGGTTATCAGAATCATTTATCATCAGCGGGCCGCCCACTACCCGCGGATACCCGTAACTTCCGACAAACACCGAAGGCGACGCACCCATATACTCAGACACCGGTTTCGTATCACGCAGCGCATGAAACCGCCGGGTAATCGGACAGGTCGGCAGGCCGCAGAGACCTTTTCCTTTGCATACTGCGCACTGGGACGGCATTGTAAGATACTGTTGGTTGAGAAGCGTTATAGGATTTGTCTGTTGCTGTTGCGGAAAACCATCTCAAAGACTATTTTACCCCCCGCATCTCCAGCTCCAGAAGCTTTCTCTTCCAGTCAGCACCCCCTGCTGACGCCGCTATCTTCTTGTTCTTTCCGGTTACCCGGTGACCCGGAATAAAAATAAGAATCGGATTTGCCTTTACTGCCGCTCCAACCATCCGCGCCGTCACTTTCGCCCCCACCCTTCGCGCTACCTCTTCATACGTCATCGTCTGACCATGTGCAATCCCTCTGAGCTCAGCCCACACCCGCAGCTGAAACTCCGTTCCCGCAGGTGCCAGCGGAACCGTAAACGGCTGCCGCCCGCCGGCAAAATATCCGGTCAGCTGTTTACTTGCTTTTTTCAGCACCGGCGTCTCCCACATATCACCGTCAACAAGAGTATTCGTTTTGGGAAACCAGAGATTCGTAACCGCATCATTCTCCTCGGCGATACCTATCTTACCCACCGGTGTTTCATAAAAAAACATATGCCGCATACTTCGCTATATAGCAACTCATCCGACTTAAAATTACCCAAACAGAAATAACGAAAAAATAAGAAGCATGGATATTCTCCATGCCATATTGGGGGCGGTGTATTACAAAAAACTTCAGCGTTTGGCTTTTGCTTTTGCGCCCATCATCGATTTCTTCGAGCGGCGGATTCTGCGGCGGATTCTCTGATCTGCAATCTTCGGACCGCGACCGCGTCCCTGCTGCGGGGTGTTTGCCATACGTGCCTCAATCTTTGACACAATGCTCGATCTCTTAAATCTCTGGTTCGGTCCTGGCTTCTTAACCTCTCCCTCTTTCTGCGGAACGAGGCGAATCTGACCATTGACACCTTTTACCTGGTGCCAGTTGATACTTCCTGTCTTGCCCATATTGAACTCCTTACCTTGTTAGCTTCACATTCACTTAAACATATCTCTCTGATTTTTTGAATTATACAATCCGGCCCATCTCGTCATTCAGCACTTCGGAGACAACCTTGCCGTCAATCCTGCCGCGGACCTCCTTCATCACAACACCCATAACCGGACCGAGTGCTGATTTTCCGCGCTCTTTAATGAAATCCACGCGCTCAGAAACAATTTTATGTACAAGCATTTCCAGCTCCTCACGGGAAAACGCAGGTGCTACCCGGGCTACAGCATCAGGCACACTCATACCGCTCGCGCATGCGGTTAAAATCTCCATCACCGCTTCTTTTGCAGCATTTCCCGCTTCAATTGCTTTCATAACTGCAATAACCGCATCATCAGGAATCGCGGCTGCATCAACTCCCGCGCGGTTCAGCTCCTTCAGTGACGCAAGAATCGTGCGTGCCGCAAACACCGGGCGGATACCTGCCGCGACCGCGGACTCAAAGAGCGGCAGTTTCTCAGAATATGCCATCTGACGCGCCATACCTTCATCCAGCCCGTACTCGGCAACAAACCGCGAAACCTTCGCGGTCAGTAGCTCCGGCGTTTCAATTGCCGCAAAATACTCAGGCGACACCACAACCGGCAGCACATCTGTTTCCGGATACATCCGTGCCGCCCCGGGCAGCGGGCGCATATATGCAGTTGATCCGCCCTCCAGCATCTTGCGCGTCTCCTCCGGCACTCCGTCAAACGCCATCTTCGCCCGGCGGATAATCATCTTCATCGCACACCGGCACTTTTGTTCCGTTGCAGCAACAATAATCACCGCATCCTGCGGCCCTGCACCCAGCGTCTCTTTCAGGACCTTTACCTCATCTTCAGTCACACCATAGGCCGGCAGCTCATCGGTATGGAACAGCCCTCCCACGCCGCACTTCTTTGCGTAGTCTGACATCTCAGACCCCAGACGGCGGCCCGGCTGAATCTCCATACCTACGAGCCCGGCAAACCCGTGCAGAACCGTTCCAAGAATAACCTTCGCCTTCTTTAACACCTGAGACTTCGTCCCGGCAAACACACTGGTCACATCATAGACTTCACCGTTCACCAGTGCATCACGGGCCGTCAGCTCATCACGGATGGCCAATAAAGACAGCTGCCGCTGAACCTCACGCTGCACCACCTCCGCAATCAGATCAAGCTCCTGTACGCCTTTAATCTCCACCCGTGCGCCGTCCCGGATAGACACATTCACATCCTGACGAATCGTGCCAAGCCCGCGTTTTACCCGGCCGGTTGAACGAAGCGTCATACCGATATACTGTGCCACATCATGCACCTCTTCTGGCGTATGCATACAGGGTGCGGTGGTAATCTCAATTAATGGAATCCCCAGACGGTCAACCGAGAAGATCGTATCCTCAACGCGCTGGCACGCCTCCTCCTCAACTGCCACCGTCTCAATCCGGCACGCATCAGTAATTTTGCCGTTCAGTGCCGCCAGAGCCGTACGCTGGAACCCGCTTGTCGCCGACCCGTCGACAATCATCTTACGCATCGTATGAATCTCGGGAAGCGGCGTCATCTCAAACAGCTTCGCAATCGTCAGAACAATATCGAGTGCCTCACGGTTCATCGGTGCCGGCGGTTCCTCATCAATCTCAACCGGACCGGTTGTATCATACGTATAATAGGAAAACAGCCGGTGCTGCATCTGCTCTTCCTGTGCTGCACGGTCAACATCCCCCATCTCGGAAACAGAGACCCGCAGATACCGCTGGACAACATCATAATGTTCAGCGGAATCGCGAATCACCGTAGGCGAGTGACTGAACAGTTTTTCTTTTGTATTCAGCTGCTGGTGAATCTCAAGACCTGCTTTCAGACCAAGCGCTTTATAATCCATACTTACTCACCTCTGATATCATAATCAAGTTCACCTTTGAGATTAGACTGCATTGCCCGGCGAATAGCACCGGCATCAGCACGGGTATTTCCAAGAACCCACATCAGTTTTACCAGCGCAACCTCGGGAAGCATACTACCGCCTTCAATCACTCCCGCCGAGAGCAGATCACGACCCGTCTCATAGACCCGGTCGCATACCGAACCCGCCAGACACTGCGTGGTCATAACAACCGTCGTGCCGGAAGATACCAGCTCTTTGATTTTGGGAATACAGGAAGTTGCCACATGGCCCAGACCCGTCCCTGCAATAACCAGACCCTTATATCCGGTAAACGC
>CAZAWD010000102.1:0-1296 GCA_964488725.1 uncultured Methanomicrobiales archaeon
TTGAAGTCCGCCGTCAGTTCAAAGAGATCAAAGGCCTGATGGAAGGAACTGCAGATCCTGATTACGCATCAGCTGTTGCAATTTCCACTAAGTCCGCAATCCGCAAAATGATTGCTCCGGGTCTCCTTGCTATCATTGCGCCTATTGTTGTGGGTCTTGTTCTGGGCCCGCTCGCTCTTGGCGGTCTCCTGGTCGGTTCCCTTGTTTCCGGTTTCCTGCTTGCTATTACGATGGCAAATGCCGGCGGTGCATGGGATAATGCAAAGAAGTATGTTGAACTTGGAAACTTCGGTGGAAAAGGTTCAGATGCCCACAAGGCAGCTGTTGTCGGTGACACTGTTGGTGATCCGTTTAAGGATACTTCCGGTCCGTCCATTAACATTCTGATTAAGCTGATGTCAATGATTTCCCTGGTATTCGTACCGGTTATTTTGATGTTCTTCTAAAATCAGAACTTCTAACATTTATTTTTTTATTTGTTCAAAAATTACCGCGTCGAAAAGTTCAGACGCCTGTTTTATTTCGTCTGTTCCCCGTGCGGTCCAGCCGATTACCGGGACCCGGAAGAGTTTGCGGCATACCATAAGGGATATCTGATGCGGGTGGCGGATATCATATGCAATAAAGTCCGGGCGGGCGAGAACATTCATCAGGAGATTTGCAATTACCGGCCGCTGATACCATGGCGGCCGGTCTTCTCCTGCGGTTACGAATCGTGAGGCCAGCTGGCCGCGAATCTGTGAGGGCCGGTGCCGCCTGAACCATCTCAGGGCAAACGGTGAGAATGATTCAATGCAAACCTGCCCGTTATATCCGTCCAGAATTTCTGCTGTTTTTTTGCACAGTGCGGCGCAGGAAATTTCCGCTTTTATTTCAACTATCAGGGGAACCTGTCCGTCTATCAGTTTGAGCACTTCTGATGCGAGCGGCAGGTGTTCATTTGATTCAAACAGCCGGCAGGCCGCTGCTTCTTTGCAGGTCATTGATGAGACCGGCCGGTTAACGCCTGTCACCCGCGTGAGTGTTTCATCATGAACGACTACAACCCGGCCGTCTGAGGTGAGGCGCACGTCCAGTTCAATTGCATATCCTGCTTCTGCTGCATGTTTAAATGCGGCGATGGAATTTTCAGGGGCGGGTCCTGTATTATCAAACAGCCCGCGGTGCGCAATCGCTCTGTTCTGAGCGATAAATTCACGAACTTGTTTTCTTTGCCGGAAACCCGGGCAGATGCAGAATAGATAGCAAAGAACTGCTGTTCCTGTACCTGCCAGAATTTCCCAGATCATTATATTC
>CAZAWD010000102.1:1306-4556 GCA_964488725.1 uncultured Methanomicrobiales archaeon
CCATATATCCTCCATTAGGTACATGTACCTATTTCATTATATTCAATTATGCAAAAGGTGTATATGAACCCCACGCTAACATTATCTTATGAAATGTATTCTTCAGGTTGCCCTTGATCTTACTGAACAGAATCGTGCGATACAAATAGCAAAGGAAGCGGTTCTCGGCGGGGCAGACTGGATAGAGGCAGGGACGCCCCTTATTAAAAGTGAAGGAATGAATGTTGTCCGTGCGCTTCGTCGTGAGTTTCCTACCCGGACTATTGTTGCAGATCTGAAGACGTCGGATACGGGGGGGCTTGAGGTTGAGATGGCGGCCAAAGCGGGTGCGAATGTGGTGTGTGTTCTTGCGTCAGCTGATGATGCGGTAATTTTGGATGCGCTGCGGGGGGCGGCGCTGTATGGGGTTGATCTGATGGCGGATATGATGAATGTGGCAGATCCTGCTGCCCGTGCCCGTGAGCTTGCGGCGATGGGGGTGCAGATTATTAATGCGCATGTGGGTATTGATCAGCAGATGGCGGGTAAGAGTCCGCTCGATACGCTTGCTGAGATCGGGTCGCTGGGGGTCCGGGTGGCGGCGGCGGGCGGGCTTGATGCGGTGACGGCGTGTGCGGCGGCGGCGGCAGGGGCAGATATTGTGATTGTGGGGGCGGGGATTGTGAAGGCGGCAGATGTTACGGCGGCTGCCCGGGCGGTTCGGACGGCTCTTGATTCGCCGGAGGTTGTACCGCGGGTGGCGGGGCGTGCGGATGATGAGGTCCGTGAGATGCTGATGATGGTGTCGGCTCCGAATGTGACGGATGCGATGTATCGGAAAGGGGCGATGCGGGGTCTGGGTGTTCATCATACGCCGCATAAGATGGTGGGGCGTGCGGTGACGGTTCAGACGTTTGGGGGTGACTGGTCTAAGCCGGTGCAGGCTATAGATGTGTGCCGGCCGGGGGATGTTCTGGTTATTAATAATGATGCCCGGACGACGGTTGCGCCGTGGGGGGAGCTTGCGACGCGGTCGGCGATGAATAAGGGGGTGGCAGGGATTGTGATTGACGGGGCGGTGCGTGACTGGGATGATATTGTAACGCTTGATATTCCGGTGTATGCGACGGCGGTTCAGCCGAATGCGGGTGAGCCGAAGGGGTTTGGCGAGATTAATGCGGAGGTTTTCTGCTGCGGGCAGACGGTGCGGCCGGGTGACTGGGTTGTGGGGGATATGTCGGGGGTTGTTGTGGTGCCGCGGGAGCGGGCGTATGAGGTTGCCCGCCGGGCGGTTGAGGTGTTTAAGACGGAGGTTCGGGTGCGGGAGGAGATTTTCCGCGGGGGGACGCTTGGGTCGCTGTCGGAGTTGTTGCGCTGGGAGAAGAAGGGATGGCGGGGAGGATGAGGGGGAGGGTGAAGGTTGCAAATCCTTCTGATCCGGTGATGTGGTGTTCTGAGGCGGCGGCACGGATGGCGGCGGGTGATGATTCGGCGGCGGTGTTTTGTTATCAGGAGTCGCTGAAGATCCGGCCCGGTGTTTCTGATGTGTGGTTTAATATGGGGTGTTTGTATGAGCGTATGGGTGACCGGCCGGCGGCTCTGGGGTGTTTTACGACGGCGGCGAAGATGTTTGCGTCGGATGTGCGGTTTTCGGCTGAGCGGGCGCGGATGTGTGCTGAGATGGGGAGGTTTTCGGATGCGGTTGAGGCGGTTGATGCGGCGCTTGCGATTGATTCGTATTCTCCGCTTTTGCTGTCGAATAAGGCGGGGTATCTTATTTTTTGTGAGCGTTATGAGGAGGCGGCTAAGGCTTCAGATGCGGCGCTTGCGATTGATCCCGGGTATGGGTCGGCGTTTTTGCATAAGGCGCATGCGCTGGTGAGTATGGTGCGGGTTTCGGAGGCGCGGGGTGTGCTGGAAGCGGGGTTGTCGGCGCTGCCGGATGATTCGCGGCTGATGAAGATGCTTGCGAATGTGTGTATTCGTTCGGATGATTTTTCGGCGGGGCGGGTGTGGGCACAGCGGTATGTTGAGCTGGTGCCGGGAGATGATGAGGGGTGGTGTCTGCTTGGTTCGGCGTGCGCGTATCTTGATGATTTTGAGGGGGCAGAAGAGGCGTTTTTGGAGGCGGTGAGGCTGAAGCCGGGGAATAAGGGGTATCGGGCGAATCTGAAGAGTGTGCGGAAGATGAGGTAGGGGCGTTATTTTTTTATTTGCCGGGTTGTTTTGGCTGGCAGAGTGCGGCACCTATGGCGCCGGCGAACCATGCATGCGGGGCGGTTGTTACCGGGATTTCGAGTTTTTGTGAGAGGGCGTTTTGCATTGCGGTGCTGTGCGCGAGTCCGCCTGAGAGGAAGATTGGTTGTCTGATGGTGAGCCGGCCGGCGAGTGCGGCGACTTTTTCGGCGGAGGCTGAGATGACGCCGGCAAGGACTGCGGAGCGGTCGGCTCCTGATGCCATGAGGCCGATGATTTCGGATTCTGCGAAGACGGCGCAGGTGCTGGTGATTTTTATGGGTTCGGTGTTTTTGATGAGTTTGTCGAGGTCTGCAAAGTTTTCGTTTAGTGTCTGAAGCATGATTTCGATGAATTTGCCGGTGCCGGCGGCGCATTTGTCGTTCATGAGGAAGTCGGTGACGGTTCCGCGGGGTCCGAGTACTATGATTTTGCTGTCCTGGCCGCCGATGTCGATGACGGTTCCGGCTGTCGGGTTGAGATAGTGCGCGCCGCGGGCGTGGCAGGTGATTTCGGTGACGGCTGCGTTGGCGGGGATGGTGTTTCTTCCGTAGCCGGTTGCGATGATTTGGAGGTTGTCGGGGTCAATGTTAAATGTGCGGGATAGCCGGGTTGTTTCGGTTTCAACGAGTTCTTTTGTTTTCCATGTGGTGGGGCGGCTGGTGAGTTCCGCAATTTCGTTTCCGTTTATGAGGGCGAATTTGGTGAATCGGGATCCGGCGTCGATTCCGAGGGTGTATGCGGCTGACATTTAGAGTATTTCCATGAAGGCTGAGATTCTGGTTGATATCTGGCCGGTGTCGGCTGATGAGTAGTCGGTTTCGATGTGGAGGTAGGGTGTTTGTGTGGTGTCTCTGAGGTGGTTGCGGAGTTTGGAGGTTTCGGCGTTGAAGGTGTGGCAGGCGATAAGGCTCATGTCGATGACGCCGTCGATGGTGTATTCTTTGATTTTTTCTGTTATGGTTGATAGCCGGGCGGTGTTGGGGGTCATGCAGGAGCATTGGATGCTGATGTATTTTCGTGCGAGTGCGTCGTA
>CAZAWD010000103.1:0-1486 GCA_964488725.1 uncultured Methanomicrobiales archaeon
TCATACGCTAAGACCGCTGGAGCCCGTCGCCATTCCGGACTAGGCCACGACCCCGATGCGTTTTGCGTAACAACATATGATGTTAATTCATTTAATAGTTGTGTTTGGATATCCTTACATGAATCCGGTAATCACAATAATCACCAGAAAAATTGCCATGAGGATACAGAACAATCCCAGATACAAAAGATCATGACGGGTGTCGGTTGTTTTGGCCGGCCTGACCGGCACCCGTATTTTCTCTTCACAGACCTCACGGTACGGCTGCTCAGCTTCGAGTTTTTCAAACTCACGGTGTTCTTCTTCCGTGAAATCCGGATCATAAACGGCTTGTTCTGTATCGGTCATACTACGTGCGTTACCTGCGCTCTTCAAGCAGTTTTCGAATCGCTGCAACTTCTTCTATCAGTGCCTGCATATCTGCTGATGCCGGCACTCCCGCGCTCTGCGTCTTCTTCCCGTACTCGGTTCCGGTTGCCGCCGCGCTTGGATGATCTCCTCTGACGAAGTCCATAATCATCTGGCGAAGCGGTTCGGGATCTTCAATACCCTCAATTTGAATTTCAGCAGACGATTTTCCAGAACTTCCGCCGGCGGTTTCAATTTTCAGATGGGAGATACCAAAGATGCGCATAACCGGACCCTGCACAATATCAACATTTGTGATACGGTTATACGGGACAATTCCGGTTTTTCTAAACCATACACCGCGTTTCCACGTCATTTCGGTCGCGTTCAGATGATAGACAACCGACTTGTAATAGAGCGGTGCCCAGACACATATAAAAATCACGACAACGGCCAGACCGGCAACGGCTACCTTCGCCAGAAGTGCGAACAGATCATCTCCCGGAATAAATAACCAGAAAACACAGACTGCCCAGATAAGCAGAGTGGAGGCAAGCGTGGCAAGTAAAAGATACCCGGTATATTTTACAGCCGGTTTAAAATCTTCATTCAGCGGTATCATATATAATTAGTAGCACCTCACAGAGGATAAACATTTCATAGTAGAACAACGAATGAATATAACCATGTGCAATGTAAAAGGTACTAAAACCGAACAGAACCTGATGACCGCATTTGCAGGCGAGTCGCAGGCACGCAACAAATACACCTATTTTGCATCAAAAGCACGCAAAGAAGGCTTTAACCAGATTGCAGATTTCTTTGAAGAGACTGCCGAAAATGAGAAAGAGCACGCAAAACTCTGGTTCAAAGCACTGAACGGCGGAGATGTCCCCAACACCGAAGCAAACCTTCTGGCAGCTGCCGATGGCGAAAACTATGAATGGACGCAGATGTATGCCCAGTTTGCCAAAGAAGCAAAAGAAGAGGGATTCGAGCACCTGTCATTCCTGTTCAGTGAAGTTGCCGCTATTGAAAAGACCCACGAAGAGCGCTACCGCAAACTTCTTTCCAATATCAAAGAGGGAAAAGTATTCTCCCGCACAGGAAAACAGGTATGGATATGTGCAAACTGCGG
>CAZAWD010000103.1:1496-4024 GCA_964488725.1 uncultured Methanomicrobiales archaeon
AGTCTGCCCCGTATGTAACCATCCGCGTGCATACTTCCAGCTGAAACAGACAAACTATTAATCTTTTTTTTCCGGTCAGCGAACCGGTTTGAAATACTATAAATACCGATTCTACCCATAAATAAATACTCTATGCCGTTTGTTGAAGATAAACGCCAACAAATTCTCCTCCTTATCGCCATCTCCCTTGCCGCTGTAATGGACGGGCTTGACGGTTCAATCGTAAATATTGCCCTCCCTGCCATCGCTCTTGATTTCGGAACCGATGCCGGAACCGTTTCATGGGTCGTTATCACCTACCTGCTCCTGATCTCCGGCCTGATCCTCGTATTTGGAAATCTTGCCGGACGCGGCCATATCAAGAAGATATTCATTATCGGCTTTGCCGTATTTACTGCAGCCTCCGCCGTCTGCGGAATATCGCCTTCCCTTGAAATACTCCTCGCCGCCCGCATCGTTCAGGGCATCGGCGGAGCAATGATTATTGCCTGTGCCCCGCTCATCTGCGTCAGATTCCTTCCCTCACGTATGCTTGGCGTATCGTTTGGGGTTCTTACGGCGGCAACCTCAATCGGGTTTGCACTTGGCCCGGCGCTTGGCGGAATTATCATGCAGTACCTGTCATGGCACTGGATTTTCCTTATCAATATCCCGATCGGACTCTTTTCAATCGGGTACATTTTCCGGGTGATACCCAAAGGAACGCCGCAGCCCCCTGCGAAATTTGATACCGCCGGAGCTGTTCTGCTGTTTATTGCAATGGCATCCGGCGTCTTTGCCCTCGAACGTCTCCCTCACCTCGGTTTCTCCAACCCCGGCATACTGGCAGCCGCAGCAGTCTGTCTGGGCACATTAGTAATCTTCTGCCTGACAGAACTTCGCTCGCCTCATCCCATAATGAACATCCGGGTATTCAGACTCGGACGGGTAACCGCAACACTTCTTGCATTTCTGATAATGCAGATTATCTACTGCGGCGCCCTGTATCTCATTCCGTTCTATCTTACCGGCTCGATACACGCAGACTCACTGCTGAGCGGACTGCTGCTGCTCATTCCTCCGGGAATAACAACACTCGTGAGTATTCCGGTCGGCCGGTGGTCCGACCAGCGGGGCCGGCGCTGGTTCTGTGTTGCCGCGGGCGTGTTTTTTGTCGTCTTCAGTCTGGGCTTTGTCCTGCTCGTCCCGGAATGGGGACTCTGGCCGCTCGTAATTGTCCTGATTCTTATGGGGCCGAGCATCGGTATTGCCAACGGCCCGGGATCGGGACGGGTGATTGCGATGATGCCGCCGGCCGACCGTGAAATGGGATCGTCGGTTCTCATGACCTGCATTTATCTGGGAGCCGTGCTGGGCACCGCACTCTACGCAGCGATTTTTACCGTGCTGACGATGAGCGGAACCACCGTCTCCTCGTTTGCCGATCTCGATCCCGCTCTCTTTCTCTTCGGATTCCATTGGACCATGGCAGCGGGCGCGGGCCTTGGAGTTCTTGCAATTATTCTTTCATTCATTATCAAAGATCCGCCACGGCAGTAATAGATACGCTCATATACTGCCCCGCCCAATTATTAACAATAATGCCGTTAACGAAAATGTCGTTCATTAACTGCACCCCCCACCTCCCATGATCTTTGAAGATGCATTATCAGCCGCCTTACAAACGTTTAGCAGCTCCTTCTATGCCGTTCCCGGCTACCCCGTCACATCCCTTATCGAAAAATGCGGGGCGGAGATTGTCATCAACGAAAAAACAGCTCTGGAATACGCACTCGGCGACGCCCTGGCCGGAAAACGGGCAGTGGTTATCGTTAAAAATGCCGGTGTTAACGTCCTGCTCGACCCGCTGACCGCGGCCGTCTGTCAGGGAATCGGCAGCGGAATTCTCATAATTGCAGGCGATGACACCATCCCTTCCGGTTCGCAGACCGCACAGGACACCCGGTCCTTTTCCGCTGTTCGCGGCATCATCGTCCGGGAACCCCTGCTCTTTGACGCCGAAGAGACCGTTGAACAGGCCTTTTATTGTTCAGAAGAGTACTCGCGTCCGGTAATCCTCAGAGTAACCGCCGAAGAACTCAGCACCAAAACACCTGCCCTGCAAACGCATTCGCCGCAGCGAACCGGTCACGCCTCGCTTCATCCGGCCTCCCTCACCATTAAAGGGCGATTTGAGTATGCCGAAAACATCACCGACCGTTTCAGCGGCCTTCCTCCCCGCAGGACACCTGAAACCTATCAGAGCCGCGGCAATATGAAATCACTCTGTCCGGACTGTCCGTTTAAACCCGTCTTTGCCTACTTCAGAGACCGCCGCATTTCCGTCATCTGCGATACCGGCTGTTCACTTTTCTCGCAGAACCCGCATTACGGATTCGGCCTGGCAAACTACGGCCTCGGCTCATCACCGGCGGTCGCCGCAAAAAGCACCCGCATTGCATTAACCGGGGATTATGCTGTTTTGCACTCCGGCATTAATTCGCTCATCGACATCACGGAAAAACAGCTCGACCTTCTCTGTGTTGTTT
>CAZAWD010000103.1:4034-4543 GCA_964488725.1 uncultured Methanomicrobiales archaeon
CCAGTCCTGTCCCGACGCCGGCCGGTATCTTTCGCTGTTTCACCCGACGGTGATGGACGCCCGGGATGCCGGAATTTATGCCGAACTCGAACATCCGATTGACCATCTGAAAATTCTTATTATCGAAGGGGCCTGTCCCCAAGGAGAAACCCATGAAACCATTACATGTTGAAATCTGTGACGTAACGCTGCGCGACGGTGAACAGACCCCCGGTGTCTCATTTACCTGCGAAGAAAAACAGGATATCGCACACCGGCTGTCTGCAATCGGTGTGGAAGTCATTGAAGCAGGATTTCCCAGCGTATCCGCCGAAGAAAAACACACGGTTCAGTCCATTGTCAACATGAACCTTCCGTCGAAAATATGCTGTCTTGCCCGCTGCGTAAAAAGTGATGTTGATACCGCAATCGACTGCGGCGTTGACCTCGTCAGTCTGTTTTTTGCAACGTCTGACCTTCATCTCAAAGTAAAATACCATAAAACAGCAGAAGAAATGCTGGACAACGCG
>CAZAWD010000104.1:0-4542 GCA_964488725.1 uncultured Methanomicrobiales archaeon
CATACCCATACCAATGAAATGGGGGATAACCACATAAATAAACATCGGTTTTTTCGCCCCTCGAAAAAATCCAAATCCTTATCACCTCAATCGGCCCACACTACTTACATGACAATTATCATTCGTGAGTATCAGGAACGTGACCTCAGCGGTATCACCGCCATCTGGAATGATATTGTCAACGACGGTATCGCCTATCCTCAGGAAATTCCCCTGTCCATTGACGCCGCCCGTGAGTTTTTCGCCGGCCAGAGTTTCACGGCGGTTGCCGAGGCTGATGGTGTCGTTTGCGGATTATATATTCTTCACGCAAACAACGTCGGCCGTTGTGGTCATATTGCAAACGCAAGCTACGGGGTTGTCAAAACCTGCCGGGGTCAGGGGGCAGGCGAACAGCTCGTGCGTCACTCACTCATAAAAGCCGGTGAACTCGGATTTCGTATTCTTCAGTTTAATGCCGTCGTCAAAACAAACGAACCTGCCATCAGACTCTACACTCGTCTCGGTTTCACACCGCTTGGCACCATTCCCGGTGGATTTCGCATGAAAGACGGACACTATGAAGATATCATTCCCTTCTATTACGTACTTTAGCCGCCGATTCAAATCCGAATCCTTTCACCAGCCCGCGCAGAAGAATGAGCACCGGAATAATCTCAAGACGGGCAATCCACATCAGGAAAAACACAATAACCTTTGCATACTCCGGCATCATCGGCCCCATCAGTCCGGCAGAACTTCCGTTACATCCGAAACAGCTGCATACATCATAAATTGTCTGTGCGACGTTCGCTGAAAAATACGGGTCATGTAAAAATATCAGGACAGTGACACCTGCAAAAATCATATACAATAAAATAATCAGCAGTGACTTTGCAATCAGCTCGCCTGCACTTCCCTGCTCAAGCGGTTTATTATTATGCCGCATTGAAATAACCGCACGGGGACTTAGCAGATTCTTTTTAAACCACCACACCAGTGCTTCAAACATAACCTGAATCCGGGACAGCTTAATTCCTCCTGCCGTACTCTCCGGCCCGCCGCCGATAAGCATTACCACTGCCATAAGAATAAGGGGTGCCGCCCCCCATCCTGCCATGGTGGTGTTCTGAAACCCGGTCGTACTGATTGCGGTCGCTGTCATAAACAGGCCCTGGCGTATTGCTTCTGCCAGCGGTTCACCGAAGACCATCAGATAGATAATCAGATACGCTGATACCACAGCAAAACAACCGAGAAGCAGCTGAAAAATTTTATCATGGATTACTCCTTTCACCGACCGTTTTACATAGGTAAAATAATACAGTCTGAACGGCATTGCACCCAGCAGCATAATTGGTACAAGGACCATTTCAAGCGCAAAATTACCGTAATGCGACACACCGTCAGTGTACATCGCCATCCCTCCGGTAGAAATTGCGCAGAACGCAAGATTAACTGCATCCCACAGACCAACACCGGTCAGCAGAATCATCACGACCGCAAGAACTGTCAGGACAGCATAAATCTTCCACATCTGCATAGCAGTGCCGATAACGCCCGGCATCAGTGCATCGCTCCTGCCTTCCGAGTTATACAGTCCGCGGCCGATAAGCCCGGAGCGTCCGGCAACCGTCAGAGCAAACGCTACAATTCCAAGCCCCCCTATCCACTGCATAAACGACCGCCAGAATAAAAGCGTATGCGGCCACGCTTCAATATTTGTAATTACTGAAAACCCCGTCCCCGTCCACGCTGACATTGATTCAAACGCCGCATCTATCCACGACAGACCCATTCCCATAAAGGGAAACGCACAGATAATTCCGACAACCAGCCAGAGCATTGCTGTAAGTGCAATTGCCAGACTGCCCCGCGCCCGGACAGACGTTGCCGGCATCATTTTCAGTACAGCTCCGCATCCGAAAAACACCAGCGGAGAAATTGCCATCCATGGTAAAATCTGCCATTCCTGATAGGCACAGCCGATTATCATTGGAATCAGTGCCGCGCATCCGAGAAGCAGCAGACCGGAACCGATGTCGCGCCCGACTGCCTGCAGTTCACGAAGGTATCCCATCAGTAATCCGCCTCAGGTGTCGAAAAACATAGAAAAAGTATGGGGGAGAGATTTATTCAGCTGCTGCCGGTGCGAAGATTTCGGCAAGCGGTTTCTCGCCATAGACCGTAATCTTTGCATTGACCTGCACGAAATCAGCAGCAATTTCGGAACCGCGCTGACCTTTACGTCTTCTCTCGCCGTTGTGCTTTGCGTGGAAACCAAGGCCGTCGGAAAGAAGGAGGTTTCTTCTGCCGTTGCCCGGAAGGTCCCCGCGTGCCGGTGTTCCTGTCTTATCAGATCCGCCCGTGATGGTGATCTTGTAGCCGGCAAGTCCGAATGGAGCGCCGTCAATTTCAGTTCCGATTGTCTTACCGATGATTGAACCGGCTGCTGCGCCGGTTGCATCTATTTTGTATGACAGACCGGTTTTCGGATCTGCCAGTACGACATTTAAGTCTACCATTATATATACAACTCCTCGATATCTATTTTTGATTCCGAAGTACCTATATAATTGAGTCTCTTCATATTTATACTACTTGCCCCAGAACGGCTGGGTGCGGCGGTAGAGATTGGTATATTCTTCCAGTGCTTCGATTGTGCCTGCATTGAGTGATTTCATCATCTCAGTTTCCAGAACTTTGACGTGTTTTTCGGGGACTGCCACGTATAATACATCGCCAACCTCAATCTGCCGTCCGATAGTTACTCCGTCAATTGAAACCGCCACTTCTGCACCTTCTTTTGCCTCTCCGATGTTTTCCTTGTTGAGTTTTATCTGTTTGACCTCGCCTACAACTTTACCTTCGCGCGTTATCACATCAACGCGGGGACGCAGCGTGCCTCCCAGAACGCGCACGCCAACAACAGCCGGCCCGCTCTGACGAAACACACAATCAGGAAGAAGGGAAAATTTGGCCGGGAGAACTACTGTTTCAAACTGCCGTGCCTCTTTTGCACGGGCAACTTCATCACACCATTCGACATACTCGTCGATGAGTTTATAGATGACACGGTTGCTAAACACCTTAACGCCTGCTTCATCATTGAGAATCATTGCTTCCGCATCAGGCAGGATAGGGACGTTAAAGAGAAGAACAGACTTGTATGTTTCCTCTTTCATCACACTTATCTCAATTAGATCGCGACGTGAAAGCGGACCGACCTCAGCACGCATGATCGGGATATGTTTCTCTTCGAGTTCTTTTGATAACGCTTCCAGCGCGCCGATGGTATCGGCCCTGACTGAAATTCCGGTGTCAGTGAGTTTGACATTAATCTCCTGCATCTCTTCGTTGATTTTTGCAAGTATCTCATCTTTATCTGAGCGGATAACACGAACCGGGGAGCCTGCTACCACTCCTTCGAGATTCGGGGCAGTGATTTTAACTCCGGCAGCTGCGACAACGGATTTTACCCGCTGGAACCGTTCTTCGGTTAAAATTTCTTTCATCGGCCGCGGCTGAAGAAGGGCGCGAACTTTTGTCACCTCTGCTCCGGTTGCGGTCGCAATGCCTATTTCATCGCCGACATTGAGAATTCCATCGTAGAGAATCACATCCAGTGTTTTACCGAGTCCTTTTTCTTCTTTGACCTCCAGAACCGTTCCCACTCCCGGTCCGTCAACGGTTGTTTTCAGACCGTCAGTAAGGAACCGCTGAGCAAGTCCTATCATTACCATCAGCAGATCCCCGATTCCCTCGCCGGTCATGCTGCTGACCGGGACAATTACAAGGTTGCGCTGGAAATCTGCGACCCGATCGAACCGTTCAGAGTTAAAACCAAGTTCGGAAAGTTTACCCACCAGCTCATAGATTTTTGTTTCACAGTTATTACGGACCCGCTCGCTCTGATTATTGTAGGTTTTGATAAACGATGCGTTCGCGCTCTGACGCCAGCCGGGCAGGCGGTCAATTTTGGTCGCCGCTATAACAAACGGTGTTTTGCAGCTACGCAGTATCTGGAGGGCTTCAACGGTCTGCTGTTTGAACCCTTCGTTAATATCCACTACGAGAATCGCTATGTCGGCGAGTGCGCCGCCGCGGGCGCGCAGGGTGGTGAAAGCGTGATGGCCGGGGGTGTCGATGAAGAGCAGTCCGGGGACAGTTGTTTTTATTTTACTGAGGTCGCCGTTAAGCTTTGCAATAGCATCCAGCGGAATAAGGGTTGCACCGATATGCTGGGTGATAGCGCCTGCTTCGCCGGCTACAACTTTTGAGCCGCGGATGCGGTCCAGAAGTGAGGTCTTGCCGTGGTCAACATGACCAAGGACGCAGACAATTGGTGTTCTGAGATGGTCTGGCATGAATTGGCTCCCTTCATCCCGGCCGGACGAAGGCCGGGAATTAATAGTGGTTATGTATTAGCGGTGCTCAGATATTAAGATGGGTGCGTGAGTAAAGAGATATATTAATATTGGATGAGCCACAATCTAATAGAGCTATTTGCTAAGGTAGGGTAGCTGGACATCCTTTAGGATTGTGGATCCTTAGACCCGGGTT
>CAZAWD010000105.1:0-4525 GCA_964488725.1 uncultured Methanomicrobiales archaeon
TTCTGGCCACGCAGAGCGTTGACACCGCAGCCCGGCTTTCCAATGTTACCGAGAAGCGTTTGGATGAATGCAATGGAGCGGACGTTGTCGACACCAACCGTGTGCTGGGTGATACCGAGACAGTGAACGAAGGCCGTCTTGTGCTGGCATTCTTTCAGCCATTTCAGAGCAGTCTCGATGTTTTCCGGGGTGATACCGCAGATCTTTGCGGTGTTCTCGATCGAATATTTGTCCTGGCAGACGCAGGCTTTGAGTTCCTCGTAGCCGTTGGTTCTGTTGTCAACGAACTCGTGGTCAACCCAGTCGCGCTCGATGATCTGCTTCATCAGACAGTTCAGGAGCTGGATATCCGTTCCCGGGAAGTGCTGGATGTGCATTTCTGCCTGCTTTGCAGTCGGGGTGTGACGCGGATCGCATACAATAACGTGTGCTCCCTTTTCTTTTGCCTGCATGATTCTGCGGGCTGCAAGCGGGTGAGCTTCAAAGTTGTTGGAACCAATGATGAAAACAAGGTCGGCGATTGCAAGATCGTCAAAGGAGTTGGTGGACGCACCGGAACCGAACACTGCGTTCAGACCGGCAACCGTCGGAGCGTGGCACAGACGGGCGCAGTGGTCAACGTTTGGAGTCTTTAATACAACACGGGCGAACTTCTGCATTGCATAGTTGTCTTCGTTGCAGCAGCGGGCAGAAGAGATGACCGCGAACTCGTCGGGTTTGTATTTTGCAAATCCAGCGGCAACGACTTCAAGAGCCTCTTCCCAGCTGACTTTTTCGAATTTACCGTTCTTTTTTACGAGCGGAGACGTCAGGCGGTCAGGTGAGTTAATAAACTCAAAACCGAATACACCTTTCGGGCAGAGTTTTCCCTCGTTGACGGGACCGCGCTGGCATGGCTGTGTGTCGATGATCTTTCCGTCTTTTACGACTAAGTTGAAAGAACATCCTGATCCACAGTAAGGACAGGTTGTAGTTACGTACTTAATTTCCATGGATAAACCTCGGATTATAGGAGGTTGATTCAGACCATATATAACTCTGTCTTCCTGACGGCGGATTATGATTATTTTAAGTGGGTGATTCACCCATCAAAAATAATCACTATAAACAAAAATATATTTACAAAATAATTTTATAAATTATTTTATCAAATCATACGCGCAAATTAGCAACCTCATTTGTATGTAAAATTAAATCATCGGCGCACGTGGTGTTCAATCCAAAAGACCTATATTATCGCCGCGACAACAGAGTATGCAATAAATTATATAGAATTACAATTCAGGAGAAATGAATTATCTATGAGCGACCAACCCGAGGGATGCGACGGGCACTGTGATACCTGTTCGTCCAAAACCGAAACCTGCCAGCAGCCGAAAAAAGCAGACATTAATGTCCGCCACGTTATCTTAGTTCTTTCCGGCAAAGGCGGCGTCGGAAAAAGTACTGTTTCAGTAAACCTTTCTTACGCACTGTCCAACCACGGTTACCAGACCGGTTTAATGGATCTTGATATTCACGGCCCGTCTATTGCAAAGATGCTTGGTATTGAGGATCTCCGTCTTCAGGCAATCGGCGACAAAATCATGCCGATAAAAGTAACCGGTTCCTTGAAAGTTATATCAATGGCGCTGTTATTAAATGAGACTGACAGCCCGGTTGTCTGGAGAGGCCCGATGAAAGCCGCCGCCATTCAGCAGTTCTTAGGCGATGTGGAATGGGGCGATCTTGACTATCTGGTAGTTGACCTTCCGCCGGGAACCGGTGACGAAGCATTAAATATTGTTCAGTTCGCGCCGAATGTAGAGGGTGCCGTTATTGTTACCACGCCGCAGGATGTTGCGGTTCTTGATTCCACCAAAGCAATCAAGTTCGTTGAAATGATGGACCTTCCGGTTCTGGGTATTATTGAGAACATGTCAGGCATGGTCTGTCCGCACTGCGGTGAGATTGTTGATATCTTCGGCCGCGGCGGCGGGGAAAAAGCAGCAGAAAAATACAATGTTCCCTATCTTGGCGCTATTCCGCTTGATATCGAGATGCGTAAAGCAGGCGATGAGGGAAGACCGTTCATTGTTCGTCAGCCGGGCCAGTCAGCCAGCAACACTACCTGGGATGCGGTTGACAAGGTGATGGAAAACCTCATTTCCGAAGTTGAAAAACACGAAGAGTAATTTATGAAAGTCCTCATTGCTGAATACACCACCTTCCATGACCCGTTCCTCGCTCCCGAGGGGCGGGCAATGGTTGCCGTTTTGAAGAAAAGTTTTGAGGCGCTTGGGTATGAAGTTGTCATGCCCAAAAGCGGAGATTTCAACACGGAAATTGAGCGGCTCGCACCGGACTGCGATTACGGTATTGTTATTGCACCGGATGCACTCCTTTATGGATTTACTCACACCTTAGAGCTTGCAACACATAATATCGGCAGCGACAGTACGGCGGTAGCGGTATGTTCAAGCAAACGTCTTACGTCCAAACTTCTCGCAAAGGCCGGTGTTCATGTGCCCCGTGAGGTTGACCGTGATTTCACCGGAAAACGGGTTATTAAACCGGTTAAAGGTGAAGGGTCGGTCGGTGTCCGTATCGCAAAAGACGGCGAGACACCAAAAACCGGTGAGATGGCAGTTGAATATATTGATGGTGAACATTTCAGTGTGAGCATTATCGGAAGCAGAGTCGTAGGTGAAGCCTGCGGGTTTTACAGCGGGCTGCCCCCGGTGTTTCTGACAATTAACCGTCAGTTGTCGTATCCTGATACAGACGGAAATTTTGTGTATGACGGCGGGGAGACACCCGTGCATCCTCCCCGTGAAGCTGAGATGATTGATGTTGCAAAAAAAACAATTGAGACTCTGGGGTGTCAGGGGTATACCGGTATTGACATGGTTGTCGGTGATGAGATTTATGTTGTAGATGTAAACGCACGCCCGACTATGAGTCTGGTGGGTATTGCCGGTGTTATTGATGAAGAGATAGCAGATGTTCTGCTGAAGGCAACCGTCGGTCTTCCGCCGGAGTGTATTCACTACAACGGAAAAACCGCAAAATATGATGCAGCGGGCAGGGTAGTGCTGCAATGATAGGGATTGACGTCGGAGGCGCCAATCTGAAAATTGTTGACGAGACCGGCGTTCACATTCACTACTGCCCGCTCTGGAAAGAGTCACCGCTGGCAGAGCTCATTGCGGATTATAAAAAGGCAGGTGTCGATAATGCGGCGGTTGTCATGAGCGGTGAGCTGGCGGACGGGTTTTTTGATAAGAATGAGGGAATTGCATTTATTGTAAATGCGGTCCGTGAATCATTTCCGGACGCTCTTTTTTACGGGACGGATGCAGGATTTCATGCTGACCCCTGTCCCGTGCTCGCTGCTGCCAACTGGCTTGCATCGGCTGCGTATCTGAAAACACGGTATCCAAACGGGATGCTGCTTGATATCGGAAGTACAACTGCGGATGTGGTGCCGTTTGCGGATTTTGAAAAGCTTATCGGGATGACAGATACTATGCGGCTGCAGGCAGGGTATCTGGTTTATACGGGTATGCTTCGCACGCCGGTTGCCTCGCTTGCAGATTCAGCGGTGATAAACGGGATAAAAACGCCGTTTTCAACTGAGTATTTCGCATGCAGCGGTGATGTGCATTTTGTTCTGGGGAATATCGGCGCGGCCGAGTATTCATCAGCAACGCCCGACGGCAAAGAGGTTTCCCGCGAAGCCTGCCTGCGCCGTCTGGCACGCACGGTCTGTGCCGATCTTGAAGAGATCGGTGAGGCGGGTGCGGTTGCCGTTGCGGAAAGTTTCCGGACTGCGCAAAGAGATCGCGTCTGTTCGGCGGTTGACCGTGCGAAACGCGAAACAAATGCCGACGTGATTCTGGTCGGCGGCATCGGGTCGTCAACCTTTGCACCGCTGGTCGGCGGTGTGGACCTTACTGCTGCAACCGGGATTCCGGCTGACGCTCTTCCCGCGTATGCTGTTTTGCAGCTGGCAGAGTCAGAGAGGCGGAAATGAACAAACGTCCCACAATTCTGCTGACCAATGATGACGGGGTGAACTCTGTCGGACTCTGGGCGGCATATGATGCGCTTGCATCATTTGCGGATGTTGTGGTGGCCGCCCCGGCCGTTCAGCAGAGTGCGGTCGGCCGGTCTATTTCCATTTTTGAACCTCTGCGGATGAATGAGGTGCTCATACACGGCCATACGGCACATGTGGTTGAAGGGCGGCCGACTGATTCGCTCCTGCTGGGTCTGTATGCACTTAAGTGTCAGCCTGATCTGGTGGTTTCAGGTATTAATCTGGGAGAGAATATTACCTGCGAATCGGTGACTACGTCCGGAACGGTCGGTGCTGCAATGGAAGCCGCCAATCAGGGGGTGCCGGCGATTGCATTTTCGTTTCAGATGATAGATGAAGGCGATAAGTTTTCCGATCCGCG
The DNA here is from genome assembly GCA_964488725.1 of uncultured Methanomicrobiales archaeon. Lineage (GTDB taxonomy): Archaea > Halobacteriota > Methanomicrobia > Methanomicrobiales > Methanocorpusculaceae > Methanocorpusculum. Next base: position 4,443 of record CAZAWD010000105.1, read on the forward strand.
CGGTCCGAAACTTGATTTCTCCGCGGCACGCACGGTCGTCCGTGATGTGGTGCAGCTCTTTTTGAAAAAAGGATTTCCCCGTG
>CAZAWD010000106.1:0-4516 GCA_964488725.1 uncultured Methanomicrobiales archaeon
TCACCGTAACGCTGAACGCAATTGACCCGGCAATCGGTGAAAAGATTTATTCGTTTACTGAATATGGCGGTAAACGCTATCACGGACGTGAAGCGGCCGAACTGCTGCTGTCACACCAGATGAAAGGAATAGAGGAAGCAGTAAAACGGGGGATGCTGGTAAAGATCAACACCGTCTATATTCCCGGCGTGAATGATGAACATATCCCGGAGATTGCAAAGAAGGTCGGAGCAATGGGTGTGTTTAACTTCAATATTATTCCGCTGATTCCCCAGTATAAGTTCAAGGACATTATACCACCGACACCGGCAGAGAAAGCACACATGCATGAGTTGTGTGCGCCGTACGTCCGTCAGATGCGGCACTGTCAGCGGTGCAGGGCGGATGCAGTCGGCATACTGGGAAAAGATGTCCAGAACGAATTCGGATGCTGCGGCAAAGGGGACGGGTCCGGTCACGGCTGTTCCGGTTCAGAGTAACTCCTCTATTTTTTCAGCAGCCCGAAACCTCTTTTTTCAAGAAGGGTATGTCCCTGAGAAGTAAGCAGGGTTGCTTCATTATACATTGCACGATAAAAATCTCCGGCCGCCTGTTTCCTTGTCAGTGCCATCTTCCTTCCTGCCGCCGTATAAAACCGGTCATATATCCCGGAGAGCTTACATTGATATTCACGGAAAAACGTATCTTCTGCATCATTCTCTCCGCTGCTCACTGAACCATCCGGTCTCAGAGAATACAGCGGACCGCCGCACTGCCCCTTATACGCAAGAGTCCGGGCAACCCCGAGCGCGCCGGTAACATCCAGTTTGTCTGCATCAAACAGAATCTTTGCTTCCAAAGATGCAGGGGGGTTCCCTTTTCTAAACCGGTGGGTGCGGATACATGCGGCCACACGGCCGGCAAACTCTTTGGAACACCCAATATCCACGAGAAACATCTCTGCCATCCAAGCCCCCGCTTCAGCATGACATACCGCACTATCTTCCATCTGCTTTTTTCTGCCGATATCATGAAGCAGACATGCCGCAACGAGACAATCGTAATCAACCCCCGCCTCAGTCTCGGCAATGGTAAGAGCGCCATACAATACCCGGTAGACATGCTCCGCATCATGTGCGGTATCTGATGCCATACCTTCCCGCATATATGCTTCAATCCTATCGTAGACCTTGGCGTTCATGTAATCTATATTACACACGCACCCATAAAAAATATCCTAAAAATAGAAAAAGGGAATACTCCCTTGTTTATTCTTCTGCGCCGAAGACGTTCTCGTAAATCATATCTGAACCGGTTGCGTTCAGACGTGCGCGTTCATCTGCCTCTTCAGCGAAGGCAAGAACCGGCAGCTCCATATTGTATCCCGGCTTGTGACCGAACATCTTTTCAAGCTCCACCTGCTGGGCGTGCATAAAGAGTGAGTTCGGAATATCCATCGGACACAGCTCCTGACACTGACCACAGTTCACACAGGAATCCGCAATGTGGGCAAATCGGATCATCTGGAACATAAAGTCCGGCGGAATAATTCCCGGGCGGACGAGGTGTGCTTTCTTCGTGGAACACTCAACACAGTAGCAGATCGGACATGCTTCGATACATGAATAGCATTTAATGCAGCGGCTGGTTGCCTTCATAATCTTTGCAAGTCTCTCCTGACCCTCACCAAGCGTTGCAAACTGCTTTTCCTGATTCTTCACGCCCATCTTCACCATGACGTTTTCAATCTTACCGCGGATCTCAAGACCCTTGGCTTCAGGCGCACAGGTCTCGATAACACCGGCAGAAACTGCGGCATCAAAGATAGCTGCACCCTTCTCGGAACAGACTTCAACGAATGTTGCTTTCCCTGCTTTCGGGCCGATAACACCCCAGTTACCGCATGCAAGATCGCACTGACGCGGAACTTTGGTCTCACAGCGCTGGCAGTTCTGACGGCGGCCGAGTCCTTCCTCTTCCAGTTCATCAATCTTAATGCCTTTCGTCTGGTGTGCGCCGTTCTCATCGGTGTATTCAATGATGAACTGACCCTTGTCAATCTCTTCCTTGAAAACTTTGTCCGGGTTAACGCCGTACTTCTCGGCAATCATTCTGCGTGCCATCATCGGGGTAACAGAGCCGCCGCAGTTCAGACCGATCATGACAATATTGTCCATGTTGATCTGGTTACGTTTGGCAAGCTCGTAGAGTGCCTTTGCATCGCAGCCCTTGCAGGTGACAGCGACTTTAATGTCTTTTGCACCATTGAGGTATTTCTTGATGAGTTTCGGAAGCAGCAGGGTTCCGCAGTGAAGCGAACCTGCACACTTCTCAAGCTCTGCCGGGTCAGTAATAAATGCCGGCTGCGGGTCATACACGTCGACACCTTTTCTGACCGTTAAGACCATATCAACAGTCTTGGATGCGAGCAGATTCTTTAAGATTGCAGTAACTGCTCCTCCGCACTCTCCTTTAATTCCCGCATCAGTTGTCCATGCGTAGAACATATCGCCTTTTGCTGACATTTTCAGGCCTCCTTCTTTCTGATATTTACCGCACAAACCTTAAACTCCGGTGTTCTGGAAACAGGGTCGTAGGCCGTGTTGGTGACTAAGTTTGCACGTGCTTCGATGAAATGGAACGGCATAAAGAAGACACCCTCTTTAATATCGTCAAAGACGCGTGTTGCTACATCAACTTCGCCGCGGCGTGAATAGAGTGTAACAACCTCTCCGTCTTTAACACCGTATTTCTCTGCATCCTTGACATTCATTTCAAGCCATGCAGTCGGGCAGTCTGCATCCAGCTGTTTGCATCTGCGGGTCATGGAACCGCTTGGCCAGTGCCAGATGGTGGCACCCGTGGTAAGCCAGATCGGATACTCTGCATCGATAACCTCTGCCGGAGCACGGTGCTCGATTGCTGCGAGTTTTGCTTTGCCGTCGGGCATGCCTGCAAAACTGGTAATGTGGAGAATCGGGGTTCCCGGGTGGTCCTCGGTCGGGCACGGCCACTGAATGCCGTCGCCGTCGAGTTTGGCGTAGGTGATACCTGCATACTGCGGGGTAATTCCACGCATCTCATTGAACACATCCTCGGTGGTGTTCCAGTTGAACTTGTCAGCGTATCCCATCTTGGCGGCAATCATTTTCATGATTTCCCAGTCGAGTTTTGACTCGCCCGGAGCGTCCTGCGCCTTTCTGAACCGCTGAACACGGCGTTCGGCGTTGGTCTGGGTTCCGTCTTCTTCTGCGTAGCAGGAGCCGGGAAGGACAACATCTGCATACTTGGAGGTTTCCGTCTCGAAGATATCCTGCACCACAAGGAACTCGCAGTTCTCCATTGCCTGCTCGACGTGTTTTACGTTCGGGTCGGAGATGACCGGGTTCTCACCCATGAGGTACATGCATTTGACTTTGTCCGGGTGCTCGTAGAGAGTTTCCAGCATTTCAGGGATGTGGAGACCGAGTTTGCCCTGCGGCAGGTCGGAAACACCCCAGTAGTCGGCGACTTTCTTGGCCAGATCGGGGTTCATGACGGAGAGGTAGCCGGCGTAGACGTTGGGCAGTGCGCCCATATCGCAGGATCCCTGAACATTGTTCTGGCCACGCAGAGCGTTGACACCGCAGCCCGGCTTTCCAATGTTACCGAGAATAGTCTGGATGAATGCAATGGAGCGGACGTTGTCGACACCGACCGTGTGCTGGGTGATACCGAGACAGTGGACGAAGGCCGTCTTGTGCTGGCATTCTCTGAGCCATTCAAGGGCTTTCAGGAGTTTTTCTTTTGGAACACCGCAGACAATTGAGGTGTTTTCAAGAGAGTATTTTTCCTGGCAGACGCATGCTTTGAGTTCTTCGTAGCCGTTGGTTCTGTTGTCAACGAACGCGTGGTCAACCCAGTCGTGTTCGATGATGTATTTCATGAAACAGTTTAACAGCTGGATATCCGTTCCCGGATAATGCTGAATATGCAGGTGGGCCTGTTTGGCGGTCGGCGTTTTACGCGGGTCGCAGACGATGATGTGGGCGCCGTTCTTTTTTGCCTGCATGATGCGGCGGCCGGCAAGCGGATGGGCTTCAAAGTTGTTGGAGCCGATGATGAATACGAGGTCGGCAATCGCAAGGTCGTTGAAGGAGTTGGTGGATGCACCGGAGCCGAAGACGGCGTTCAGACCGGCAACGGTCGGAGCGTGGCACAGACGGGCACAGTGATCAATGTTACCCGTCTTTAAGACGACACGGGCAAACTTCTGCATTGCATAGTTGTCTTCGTTGCAGCAGCGGGCAGAAGAGATGACCGCAAACTCGTCAGGTTTGTATTTGGCGAAGTTTTCTGCAATAACAGTTAACGCTTCGTCCCATGTTGCTTTGACGAGCTTGCCGTTTTTTCTTACCAGAGGGGTTTTTAACCGGTCGGGAGCGTTGATAAACTCAAAGCCGAATACACCTTTCGGACAGAGTTTACCTTCATTTACGGGCCCTCTCTGACTTGGCTGTGTGTCGACGATTTTACCGTCTTTCACGACAAGGTTGAA
>CAZAWD010000107.1:0-4515 GCA_964488725.1 uncultured Methanomicrobiales archaeon
AAGAAGCAAAAACGCTCCCGCCAGAGTCACGGGTCGTAAAAAATCTTGCCGGTTTATTGACACCGCAGCAAGCGGCAAAAGCCATTGTCCGCGGCATGAAAGGAAAGAAATTTCTTATTGTACCCGGTGTGATGGCCAAGTCCTTGCTTTTCTGGCACCGCATCAGCAATGGCTGGCTGACCAGGACGCCTTCCGACTGGATTATAAAATTCAGCCGCCGAAGGGTATTACAAAAGTAGTTTTTATCTTTTTAAAATTTCATTTTAAAATTTATTATTCTCACTAATTTCAGCATAATCTTGCCTCATCCCGGCTTCCTGATTAATACTTTATTAAGTAATAACAAATACTTACTATGGGGGGGGTAAGCTGCAAAAAAAATCATAAAATTCTTGACAAAACTTAAGTTTAGAAATATTCTAATAACCAAATTCGAGGTTGATTGCTCAATGAAAAAGCATCATCTAACAAGTCAAAGAATGGCCATCGACGAATATCTGAACGGGAATACATCTCATCCATCCGTAGGAGAAATCTACGAAGCGGTTTCCAAGAAAACGAATAAAATATCATTAGCGACTGTTTACAACACACTTCAAATGATGAAAAAATATAATTTGATCCGTGAATTGCCCGCTGGTGGAAAATTGAGTGCAAGATTCGATCCCGACGTAACTTTACATCATCATCTGATTTGCAGAGAATGCGGAGCCGTTGCCGATATTCAAATCGCCCGGCAAGCAGAAATTTCTGAAGAGCAAAGACAGGGATTCGACATTGATGAAATGTCTGTCATTATTTACGGAATTTGTCCTGGTTGCAAACCCAAAACAGAAAAACAGCACACAAACATCAAACGTTAAAGCTGAATTAAAAAAGGTAAGGATTTGACTTTGAAGATAACCAGACTGATATCAGGGAAACTTTTTCAGCCATGTGATTCGTTAAAAGCACTTCATTCCCCGGTATCCTTACTCTTATCCTTACTGGTTATCGGATTTTTTCTAACCGTCTGTGTTTCTCCTGTGCATGCCGCCTACGTGAAACGTTACACCACCATCGCCAACGGCGGCATGACTTACACGGGTAACGCGCTGGGATTGAGCAAGGCCAGCAGTTCCAATGCACCCGGCACAAACGGGTCCATCGGTACGTTCATGGCCTCAACAAACCCGACATCACAGGACGGCAGCTATCCTATTCCGACAACCAGCAACTGGACACTCAACGCTGCAGCCGCACAACTGCGCCTGCCGGCCGGCAGCACAGTCCTTTACGCCGAACTTATCTGGGGCGGCAGCTATAATTACGGCGGACAAAATGTCAGTGGTTCGCTAAACAATGCTGTCACTTTTTCGGGCCCCGGCGGCACTTTCAGCGTATCCCCTTCACCTTCCACCGCTTTCACAACCGGTTCCGGTGAATCTTATTATGTCCGGTCCGCAGATGTGACATCGTACGTGCAGGCAGGCGGCGCAGGAAGTTATACCGTGGGCGGCGTGCCCGGCACCGAGAGCACTACTGAAAACAACGCCAATGCGGCCGGTTGGACGCTGGCGGTCATTTACGGCAATCCGTCGCTGCCCGCACGGAATATGACAATTTTCGTCGGGGCGGAACTAACCAGTAATGCGGTTTCCACCACCTCTTCCGTAACCGGTTTCTGCACACCGGGATCAGGCACGATCAGCGCCCGTATGATGGTTTCAGCGATAGAAGGCGATTCAAACATCACCGGAGATCAGATGCAATTCGGTCCGACAATCGGTACATTGGCTGCCATTTCCGGCACCAACAATCCTGTGAATAATTTTTTTGCTTCGCAAATCAATCAAGATAGTGGCGCCCTCGACACGGCCGGAACATTCGGCACATTGAACCATTCCCCCGGATCTAATAGCAGCGGTCGTCGCCAGGGCTGGGACATCACGAATGTGGATGTTTCCGCCCGAATGCAGGGAAACCAAAACACGGCCTACGCAAGAGGAACAACCACGGGTGACCGTTATACCATCTCCACTATCGGCCTGCAAATCAACGTTGGGGCGCCTATTTTCCCCACGTCTGTCATGGCGGTGGACAAATCAACGACCTACATTGGAGACATTCTGACCTACACGGCTACCTTGAACAATTCGGCAGGTTCAGCCGATGCCCTGAATGTTATTTTCACATCCGCTCCTCCGGCCGGGACGGTTTTTGTAGCAGATAGTTTTAAGATTGGCGGGGTCGTTCAAACAGGTGCAAACCCGGCCAGCGGTATCAACCTCGGCACGGTGGCGGCTGGGGCTACCAGGGTGGTTTCCTATCAGGTTCAAGTGGTCTCGATACCGCCGCCACCTGCCACAGCCACCTTTCAGGGACAGGCTTCCTGGACCTATGAATATCAAAGTTGCGCCGGCTTTCCCCTCAATAACGGAACAACGACGACCAACATCAGCACATCGGGCACGGTTCGGCTGCAACCGACCAAATCGGCCAATCCACCGGGTAAGGTGTTGCCGGGCGGAACAGTGACTTACACCATCACCATACCCAATACGGGCTCCGCCGATTCCAGTGGAACGACCCTTGCCGATCCGATACCTGCGGGAACGACATATGTTGCAGGATCGACAACACTCAATGGGGCCGCACTAGCAGACAGCGGAGGGGCAATGCCTTTTGCCAACGCGCGGCTGGTAAACAGTCCCGGTGGCGGCGCCGGAGTTATCAAGATTGGAGAAACGGCAACGGTTACTTTTCGGGTCACGATTAATCCGACACCGCCGGATATTATCACCAACATTGCCACCATTGATCCCGATGGTTCCGGTCCCGCTCCGCCCATCGAGGTTCCCCTGACCAATCCCCCGGTACAGGCGGATCTCAGCGTGGCCATCACGGATGGTCAAACCACCGCTGTTGCCGGAACACCCGTCAATTATCTAGTGACCGTAACCAACAATGGCCCGGACAGCATTATCAGTCTGGATCTGGATGTCACCCTGCCGTCAACAATTCTCAATCCGGTCTGGACGCCGTCAACCGGCATTTACGATAAAAATACGGGAGCATGGACGGGATTAAGCCTGCCCTCAGGCGGAAGCATCACACTGAACATTGCCGGCACAATTTCACCGGCGGCAACAACTAGCGTTACAGTCTCTTCGACCGTTTCCACCTCGCCCGGTGTGCAGGATACCAACACGGGTAATAACACGGCTTCCGATACAGATACATTGACTTATCAGGCAGATCTGGCCATCACGAAGACGGACGGGAAAACATCGGTCACACCGGGGAGCCCGATCACTTACACGATAACGGTGACCAATAACGGCCCGAGCCGTGTGGACAGCGTAACCGTTATTGATACGTTACCGGCACTTTTACAGAGTCCGGTCTTTACTCCGGCTCAGGGTGTTTATAATGAAGCCACCGGCCTCTGGACGGGGCTCAATCTTAATCCGGGACAAAGTGTCATCCTGACGCTGACAGGAACTGTTGACGCCTCCGTCAAGGGAAATTTTGTCAATACCGTAACGGTCTTGCCGCCCAGCGGTGTGACCGATCCGGTCGCCGGAAACAACACCGCCACGGATACGAACTCCTCCTCGCCGGAAATTACGCTGACGAAAAGCGCCGACACGACAACCGTCATACCGGGACAGGAAGTGATCTATACGGTGTATTATCGAAATGTTGGAGGGAGCGCCGCTTCGAACCTGATCATCGGTGATACCATCCCTCTGAATACAACTTATGTGGCCGGCAGTCTCAGAAGCGGCAATGCGGCTTCTACCTACGCGACGGCAACGGCATTAACCGATGCTGCGGGTGACGATGCCGGTCAATTCAGCAACCCGAGTGTGATGTTTACCATCACCACGGTTGATGCCGACAATGGCGTGCCCGATTCCGGCAACGATGAGGGAAAGGTATATTTTAAGGTCACCATCAATTAAAAAGGCAGGAAACCCAAAAAAGGATTGATCATAAATTTACAAAAAATAGTTTAAAGAAAGGAGGTTAACAGAAATGAAAATTTTTTTGCAGAGAAAATTCTTGATCTTCATTTTTCTTCTGACCGGTTGTTTTTTGCTCACCGGCATCGCTCAGGCGCAGCCGGAAAACACCAAGCTGACGTTAAAGACAACGGCGGAAAAAGAATTCAAGACCAAAAAGGACGGGAAGATCGAGATTAAAAGAATTCCACTGGAAAAGGCCAACCCCGGGGACATTGTCTTTTATACGATCACCTACACCAACTCTGGCAAAGGACCTGTTGTGGACGCCGTCATCATTGATCCCGTTCCGGCCGGTGTGAGCTACATGGAAAACACAGCCGAAGGCAAAGACGCTGAAATAACCTATAGCATTGACAACGGTGTTTCCTGGCACAAGCCGCCGATCACGACGCGTTATAAAAAGCCGGATGGCTCCATGGGAACGAAAAATGTACCGGCGGATCAATACAAACATATTAAATGGGCTTTAAAGAAGCCGGTACCGGCAGGTCAGTCCGGACAGGTC
>CAZAWD010000108.1:0-4416 GCA_964488725.1 uncultured Methanomicrobiales archaeon
GGAGGGCAGGTCGTATGAGATACGACAGGGGCTTGCCGAGCCGCTGGTTGTGGTGCGCAGACGCGGCCGGCTGATTCTCATTGACGGTCATCATCGTGCAGTTGCGGCAAACAGGCTGCATGTTGCAGAACTTGAAGCGTATATTATTGATATTAATTCTGATACGGAGATCGGAATTGAAAAAACCGCACGGAACATGCGGTTATGGACTCTGGATGATGTAAAAATTGTGGATGAATCGCGCTGTGTCATACTGGGGTAATTATGGGGGAACGTAAACCGCTCTGGCATTTTCTGCGGGCGTTGTGGCCGTTTGAGTCAGGTGACCGTGCGCCATCTCCTGAATCTGCCGGTTCGGCGGTGATTATACTGATTACGAGTATTGTGGGGGCGGCGGTCTGTATATTTTTTATCGGGTATATAAACACGATTCCAACTGACCCGGTGAAGGTGGTCGGGCTGACGACGACGGTCGAGGGAGACGGAACCATTGTGGTGGCGCTGCAAAGTGGTGCGGATATACCGGCTCTTTCGCGGGTGCAGGTGCTTCTGGACGGAAGGGAGGCTATATCCTACGGGTCTCCGGCGAATTTTTCAGCGGGGACGAGGGTGTATTTCCGCGCACCGTCCGATATGACACCGGGCGCGTATGAGACGAAGGTGAATGGTATATTTGCGGATGGCAAGGTCCAGACGCTTCTGACAACAACGCTGATGCTGACAGAGGTACGTGGTGCCAATGAGTCCGCGGTGCTGACGATAGAGACGTATCAGCCGGGAATTTTACAGGTGGTGCTGGGAGGAAGTGATAAGGTGGAAGGGATTTCAAAGGTGTCGATGGAGATTAATGGTGTTGAGGCTCCGGCACTGTGGAAGGTTGCAGTGATTGCAGAAGGGTCAATTTTGTATTTCAGGGTCCCGGATACGGTGCAGGACGGGGTGGGCAAAGTCGTTGTTTTCGGGACGTATGCCAACGGGACAAAAACGGTGCTGGCTGATACGTATATGACGCTGTGAAAAAAATTAGCTGTGGTCTGCAACAACCGCTGAGAGTATCAGGACAATGACGGCTATTGCAATTGCCATGATAAACGTACCATGGAAGCCATACATAAATGTATCAAGCGGCAGGGCGGCAAATGCCACTGCTTCTCCGACCTTCGAGGTCAACAGCGTAAATAATCCGGCTGTGCATGCGGTTCCCAGAACACCGCCGAAATACAGGCATAATACCATCAGGGTGGCACCGGTTCCTTTTTCCAACGGCGGCATATAATCTATAATTCTGCTGGATGCAGGCCCGCCGGAGAGTCCCATAAACAGACCCAGACAGATGAGGCCGAGAATGATAGGCACTATACCCCGGTCCGGGAGGATGGTCGCATAGATAACGGCAGAGATTATCAGGCATAAAACCGCTGCAATAACAAATTTTCGCCGGCCGAGTCTGTCAGATAATTTTCCAACAGGTATGCTTATTACTGTTGTCAGAATTGCCGGGATAAACAAAAGCATGCCGCTGAGCATGGAGTCATAGTTCATTGCCACGGTAAAGTAAAACGGTAGCAGGTATATGATGCTCAGACATGCTATCTGGATGATGAGGTACGCGGCAGTTACCGCCGAGAGCCGCCACGAGGAAAATACCCGGGGGTTTATCAGCGGGTGTCTGAATCTGAATTCCCGTGCGATGAACAGTGCTGCTGATACGGCAAAGATGATGAGTAAGAGGATGAGGGCGGTCGAGAAGCCGGTATGGGCAATCCGTTCAATGAAGATGACGCCGGTGACCATTACTACAAATATCAGAATTGACCCTATGAAATCAAAGGGCGATGCAGATACCTCATTTTTCTTTGGCACTATTTTTAGGGCGAAGAGGATTAAGGCTATTCCAATAGGGATGTTAATTAAAAATACCCAGTGCCAGGAAAGAAAGTGAAGAATGATGCCGCCCAGTGCCGGACCTATAGCAAAACCAATGGAGCTTATGGCGGTTATCAGGCCCATGGACAGGCCGAGCATTTTAGGCGATAAATATTTTACACACATCAGCGGTGAGCATGAGATGAGCATTGATGCTCCCAGTCCCTGGAAGATGCGGGAGATGATGAGCATTTCAAGGGTTGGTGAGATTCCACAGAGGGCAGAACCGATGGTGAATGAGATGAAACCAAGTATGAGGATCTGTTTGAGACGGCCGTTGTCGGCGATTTTTCCAAAGATAAGGACGGTGCCTGCGATAACCAGAAGGTAGGCAAGGGAAACCCATGAGATGGTCCCAGTGTCGGTGTGTAGTATATCGGCGAGGCTGGGAAGGATGATGTTGACGATCGAGCTGTCGACGGCGTCCATAAACATGGCAATTCCTGCTATCAGCAGGATAGATATCTGGAATTTTTTAGTATTTGCATTTGTATTCTGCATACAATACTCAGTGTTGGCGCAGGTTTGTTATAATAAAATCGTGATCCGTGTTAATCTGTGTAATGCCGGTTTTAAATAGATGGAATTCTCTATCCGGCGTCTTTGAAATGCATGGTGCAAACCGCGCATACATACGGTGCGGGGTGCAGAAAAAAAGAGAGGGAATCAGGCTGTTCCCCATTTTGCGAGTGCGCGTGCCAGTTCAGGGTGGGTTTTTGCATACTCGGCCGAACTCACGCCGGCAAGTGCAGCGTCAACTGCCTGACGCATGGCGCGTGCGCCGGCTGCGGTGCCGTCCGGGTGGCCGTGAATCCCGCCGCCGGCCTGTACCATAATGTCGCGGCCGAGTGTGGTTATTTAGGCATTGACTTTACCCGGGTGCAGACCGCCGGACGCGACCGGAAAGACGGGGCGCAGGTAGGGTATCGGCCGGGTTATTTCAGCGTTGTCGCCGATGACTTCGCTTATCTTACCGCCCATTTTGCCGGAGACGGTTCCTGTGTGCAGCTGGTCGCCGCCGGCGGAACGAACGAGGGCAGCAATCGGCCGCATGGCGATGCCGTGCTGAGGGTTGCGGGTTAGTGCGCCGTGCATGGTCCGGTGGACGTGAATCGGGACCTGAATTGCGGGGTCATTGGCAAGAGCGGCGACGGCGGAAAATCCCGCGGTTAATACGTCGATCATGAGCATATTGGCACCGGCCCGCACCGCGGCATGGGCACGTTCAATGACGGACTCACCGTTCGTGGTAATGTTGACGGCATACAGAACCCGCTGTCCGGTTTCATCTTGTGCGTTGTCGAGCGCGTCCATTACCGCTTCCAGCCGGGGGATGAGCGGACAGAATGACTGATCAGTGAGCGTCTCGTCATCTTTGATGAGGTCGACGCCGCCGATGGCAGCGTTGTATGCCACCTCTGCGGTATCTTTCGGCGTAAGACCCACTTTGGGTTTAATGATGGTTCCGACGTGCGGCCGGCGGGTCGTTTCGGTTCCAACCAGTTTGCGCACGCCTTCAATTCCAAATTTCGGTCCGCATCCGGCAAGTTCCTGCGGCAGGTCGATGTCGACGAGACGGACGGCTTCAAGTTTTCCCAGACCGAAAAGGTTGCCGGCGATGACGGATAGATATTGCGGGATATTGCCTTTTTCAAATATTTCTGCCGGGTAGCGGATTTTGGTCAGGTATCCGCCGTCCGGAAGGGTAAGGAGGTCACTGACCTCGCCGTCGAGGGCATGGACGTATGCGGTTTTTTCATTGACTGTGCTCAGGTCGGTCCATGTGCCGGTGGTCTGTTCCTCGCAGATGGCGTGAGCGGCAAATTCGGCGGTAACACCTTCTTTGGGGCGGAAATAGTAGGTTGCGGTTAAATCGGTCATTCGTGTTTCTCCACGGAAAGGAATTGATTTTGCAGTGCGTCCAGTCCCCATCCGAGGTACTCACGCATGATGGTATAGGCAAGATGCGGCGGGATGGCACCGGCTTCGGTTATGATGAGGTCGATGTATTCTGCGGGGGTTACATCAAATACTGGATTTTTCACGCGGACATACGGGAGCGCGGCGGCGATGTCGTCTGGCAGAACTTCTGATCCGGGCCGTTCTTCGATACGGATGAGTTCGCCAAGAATGGTCCGGGGGGCAAATTTATAGGTTTCAGCGGTGACGAGTACATTTTTACGGGCTTCATGAGCGGCAAGGGCAATCTGGGAGGTGCCGATTTTATTGACGACGGCACCGTTAACGGTGATAGCATCGGCACCAACGACGACGAGGTCAACGTCTTTCATGAAGGTTCGCACCGCCGAGTCGACGATGTAGGTGGTGGGAATCCGGTTGTCGTTTAAGGTTTTAATGGTGAGACGACCCTGATTCCACGGCCGGACTTCGGTGGCGTAGACTTCGATTTCTTTTCCCTGTTCTTTTGCCTGGATGATGCTTGCGAGTGCGGCTTTTGAGTTGCAGTGCGTCATGATACAGCTGCCGTCG
>CAZAWD010000109.1:0-3787 GCA_964488725.1 uncultured Methanomicrobiales archaeon
GCCCCGCCGAGTTTCGGGGCGGTGACGATCGGGACGTTGGTATACTGCCGCACTTCTTTTGCTATCTGGCCGAGGTTCATCTCCGGCACAATGAATGCTTTGGCGTTTTTGAACGCCGCAAGGCAGTGGGCCGGGAACGGCCAGACGCAGCGCAGGTTCAGATGACCAAACACGCCGGGTTCATCGGCGTTTAACTGCCGGACCGTCCGGGTTGGTGCGCCGTAGGAGATAAACACCAGTTCAGCGTCGGGATTGATAATGTCAACGTCGGTGAGTTCCTCGCGGTGCTGTTCTATTTTATCGACCATGCGGCGGACCATTGCTTCGTGAAGCGCGGACGAGTCGGTTGCCGGATACCCCATCTCATTGTGGGTAAGACCGGTTATATGGATATTGTGACCGCGGCCGAAGGTCCCGAACCCCGGCACGCCGTTTTCGTCCGGTGTGCAGGGCAGTTCACCGTCGGTAAGTTCGCGGCGGGGGATGATGGAGACCTCGTGCGGTATGGTTATTTTTTCCCGCATGTGGCCGATAGTTTCGTCTGCCATGACAAAAACCGGGGTTCTGAACCGGTCGGCGAGGTTGAAGGCTTTGACCGTGATGTCAAACATCTCCTGCACGGATGAAGGCGACAGCGCGATAATGCTGTAATCACCGTGCGAACCATACCGCACCTGCATCATATCACCCTGTGCGGCCATGGTCGGCTGGCCGGTTGACGGTCCGCCCCGCTGGACGTTGATAACAACGCAGGGTGTTTCGGTCATCGCCGCATAGCCGATATTTTCCATCATGAGAGAAAATCCGGGGCCGGATGTTGCCGTCATGCTGCGGGCGCCGGCCCATGACCCGCCGATGATAGCGGCCATGCTGGCCAGTTCGTCTTCCATCTGAATAACTGTCCCGCCGACTTTCGGCAGCCGGGCCGCCATCCGCTCGGCAATTTCTGTTGACGGCGTTATAGGGTAGCCGGCAAAAAACCGGCATCCGGCGGCAAGAGCACCTTCGGCGCAGGCGGTGTTGCCGTTATAGAATTCACGTTTGACGGTCAATATTCAATCACCACTTTCTTTGGTTCACAGGGTTTCTCCTCAACCCATGAGATAGCCTGATCAGGGCATATCGTCTGGCACATGCCGCAGAGCTGACGGCCGTAAAGTACCTGAAGCCGGCAGTTCGTACAGCGCTGCGGTGCGTTGAGATGCGGGATTATATAACCGCGGGGGCCGGGAACTGTTCCCTCCTGAAAGATTGCGTAGGGGCAGACCTTCACACAGAGGTTACAGCCTTTGCAGCGGCGGTCGTTGATGGTGAGCTTCATTAGTATTGAGTATATTATGAGGCTTTATCAAGGTAAAAGGTATTCCTTTGACATCTCCGCACGCGCCGGCCGCATAAAGAAGATAAGATACATATGTGTTCGAAACCCATATGTACACAGATTTTCATGGCAGAATGTGAAGACACATACGAAAAAGTAATAGAGCTTGCCCGCAGACGAGGATTTGTCTGGCCGTCTTCTGAGATATACGGATCGGTTGCCGGCTTCATCGATTACGGCCCTCTTGGTGCCATGCTCAAACGCCGCATTGAAAATATATGGCGGCACTTCTACGTGGTTCAGGAAGGATACTACGAAATCGAATGCCCGACCGTTGGCATTGAACCCATCTACGTAGCATCCGGTCACGTTGGCGGTTTTTCCGACAAAATGTTTCAGTGCCCCCACTGTCAGGAGTTCCTCCGTGCCGACCATGTAGCCGAAGCATTTGGTATACCGCATGCCGGCACCATGAGCAAAGAAGAACTGCATGACGTCCTCATGGACAAGACATGCCCGTCCTGCGGAAAAGTTCTCGGCGACATCCCGGTCTTCGACTTCAATCTCATGTTCACCACCTCAATAGGTCCCGGCGGACAGCGTAAAGGGTATCTTCGTCCCGAGACCGCACAGGGAATGTTCGTGGACTTTTCCCGCCTGCTGCGGTTCTATCGCGACCACCTCCCCTTCGGCGCGGTGCAGATCGGCAAATCATACCGCAACGAAATATCCCCGCGGCAGGGACTGATCCGTCTGCGTGAATTTACCCAGGCAGAAGCAGAAATCTTCGTTCATCCTGACCAGAAAAACCATCCGCAGTTTGAGCGTTACGCCGATTACGCCATGCCGTTGTGCGGTATCTCCGAACAGGAACACGACACGCCCGCAGTTGTTAAAACCATGCGGCAGGCCGTCAGCGAAGGTATCATCGCCAACGAATACGTTGCATACTACGTTGCAATGACGCACGACATTCTCACCACCGTCGGATTCAACCCTGACAAAATCCGGTTCCGTCAGCACATGCCCGATGAACGCGCCCACTATGCAACCGACTGCTGGGACGCAGAAGCATTCTCCGACCGGTTCGGCTGGGTTGAGATTGTCGGTATTGCCGACCGCACCAACTACGATTTAAAAGCCCATGCACGCGTGTCCGGCCAGAAAAATACGGTGTTCGTCCAGTATGCCGAACCAAAGAAAGTTCACCACAAAGCAATTGTTCCAAACTACGGAAAGCTCGGACCTGCCTTCCGCGGAAAAGCAAAAGCCGTAGCCGAAGAAATGGTGTCGGCGGTTCCGGAGACCGACGGCATTCATCTCACCATTGACGGTGAAGAAATTCTGGTTACACCGGAGATGTATACGGTAAAAGATGAACTCGTTGACGTGTTCGGCGAAGACGTCATGCCGCATGTCATTGAACCGTCCTATGGAATTGACCGTATCTGCTATATGGTTCTGGAACACGCATACGCGCAGGATGTTGCCGACGGCGAGGCCCGCACGGTTATGCGGTTTAAGAACGGCGTTGCACCGGTGCAGGCCGCAGTGCTGCCGCTGATGGCACGCGACGGACTTGACACAATTGCCCGCGACATCGTCGCCGCCCTGCAGGACGAAGGTATTCAGACCGAATACGACGATGCAGGAGCTATCGGCCGCCGGTACCGCCGGCAGGATGAAATAGGAACGCCGTTTTGCATTACGGTTGATTATGATACCAAAAATGACGCCGCAGTGACCCTGCGTGACCGTGATTCAATGAAACAGATCCGTCTCTCCACCTCTGACGTGAGTGCAAAACTACCTCTCCTTCTTAAAGGCAGACTGACCTTTGAGACCGCACAGCAGCCATGAGGTATCTCAGCCGCCCAAACATTCCGGAAAACACCGTCGAAGAACGTGAATATCAGACAACAATAGCTGATCATGCACTTACCGGCAACACACTGGTCGTTCTTCCAACCGGTATGGGCAAAACAACAATTGCACTGCTGGTAGCAGCACAACGTATTGCAACCGGAAAATTATTGATGCTGGCACCAACCAAACCGCTGGTCGAACAGCATCTCCGTTATTTTTCAAAGAACCTCATCCATGAAGAAGGCGACGTTGTCATGTTTACCGGAACCACACCGTCTGCTAAACGGATGCAGCTCTGGAAACAGGCACGCTTTTGTATTTCAACGCCCGAAGTCATTAAAAACGACATCATTGCCGGACGCTATGACCTCACCGATGTTTCACTGTTAATCGTTGATGAGTGTCACCGTGCGGTCGGGAACTATGCCTATGTGTTTATCTGCGGCAGATACCTGTTAACCGCCACCTCTCAGCTGGTGCTCGGAATGACCGCGTCCCCGGGTTCGGATAAAGAACAGGTTGCAGCGATATGCACCCATCTTGAAGTTTCGATTGTAGAAAGCAGAGTTGAAACCGATCCGGATGTCAGACCCTATGTGC
>CAZAWD010000109.1:3797-4403 GCA_964488725.1 uncultured Methanomicrobiales archaeon
GACGTTGAGTATGTTACCCTGGATTTGCCCGAGGGGTTATGGCTGGCGGTATCAGTACTGAACGGAATGATGGATGAACGCATTGCACGACTGAGTGAGCTGAATTATCCGGTTCCGAAACGGGAAGCGCTGTCAATGAAAGCGTTGAACGCGCTGATGGCACAGATTCAGACACGGATGCAGCAGCGTGATAACACCGCGTATCTGGCAATTTCAATTCATGCCGAGCTGATGAAACTAAAACACGGGCTGACGCTTGCATCTTCGCAGGGGTCAACGGCACTGAAAGCGTATCTGCTGCGGCTGGAAGCCGAAGGGTCCGGGGCCGGCGGCAGTAAAGCGTCGAAACGTATTTGTGCCGATAAACGGTTTCAGCGTCTTCTTCAGCTTGCCGCCGGATGGACCCGCGAGATTCATCCGAAAGCTGAAGCGGTTGTACGTATTGTTAAAGAACAGCTGGTTGAGTCGCCCGATTCACGCATTATTGTGTTTGTAACCTACCGGGACAGTGTAACAATGCTGGTTGACTGTCTCAATGAAGCAGGTATCTCCGCAAAACGGTTTGTCGGTCAGGCGAATCGCGATTCGGAAAAAGGTCTTTCCCAG
>CAZAWD010000110.1:0-4359 GCA_964488725.1 uncultured Methanomicrobiales archaeon
CATGTTGATCTGGTTGCGTTTTGCAAGTTCATACATTGCTTTTGCATCGCAGCCTTTGCAGGTTACGGCAAGTTTCATGTCCTTTGCGCCGTCAAGGTATTTCTTGATGAGCTTTGGCAGAAGCAGGGTTCCACAGTGCAGGGAACCTGCGGATTTTGCGAGATCTGCTGAGTCGGTAATTACTACCGGCACTGCATCATAGATATCCTGACCTTTCTGGACCGTCAGCACTGCATCAACAACTTTGGAATCAAGCAGGTATTTAAGAATAGATGTAACGGCACCGCCGCACTCGCCTTTAATACCGTCGACTTTGGTCCATGCATAGAACATGTCGCCTTTTGCTGACATTTTAGTTGCCTCCCTCAATCTTTGAAACTTTTATCGCACATGCCTTAAATTCCGGAATCTTACAGACCGGGTCCAGTGCGTTGTGCGTCAGATTGTTTGCCGGGCACTCGATGAAGTGGAACGGCATAAACATCGTTCCTTTGCGGATGGTCGGGGTCACACGGGCGTGAACCTGAATCGTGTCACGGCGGGTGGTTGCATTGATGAGCTCGCCATCGTTGATGCCAAGTTCTTTTGCGTCTTCAGAGTTAATCTCAATCCAGCCGGTTGGAACCTCGTGGTCGAGAGTTGCACTGCGGCGGGTCATCGTTCCCGTGTGCCAGTGGAATAAACAGCGGCCGGTGGTGAAGACATACGGATACTCTTCATCCGGAACCTCTGCCGGTGCCTGCCATTCTGCCGGGAAGAAAACTCCAAGACCGTCGCCGGTTAAGAACTTTTCTTTGTGGAGAATCGGCGTTCCGGGATCTTCCGGGGTTTTGCACGGCCAGTGGAGACCGTCCGGAGACTCAAGGCGGGCGTAGTTCATACCATGATACTGCGGGGTCAGCTCTGCCATCTCATCGAAGACTTCAGAGTAGGAGTCCCATGCAAACTGGTCGGCGTATCCCATCTTGGCAGCGATCTTTGCAATAATTCTCCAGTCGTCCATTGCTACGCCGGGTGCTTCCTGGGCTTTTCTCCAGCGGATAACACGGCGTTCGGTGTTGGTCTGGGTTCCGTCACGCTCTGCATAGCAGACAGCCGGCAGAATAACATCCGCGTAATCACAGGTCTCGTTGTAGAAGATATCCTGAACCACAAGGAAGTCAAGATTCTCAAACGCATGTTTCACGTGGTTTAAATCCGGATCGGACAGCAGCGGGTTTTCTCCCATAATGTACATACATTTGAGTTCGCCCGGGTTGTCGCATAAGACGTTCATCATGATGGTGACTTCATATCCGTTCTGCATCGGTGCAATACCGTCTGCAAACTTCCATGCGTCTTCGAATTTCTTGTGTGCTGCAGGATCAGTAACTTTCTGGTATCCGGAGAAGTTAACCGGCAGTGCTCCCATATCGCAGGCGCCCTGAACGTTGTTCTGGCCACGCAGAGGGTTGACACCGGTTCCGGGTTTACCAAGGTTACCGCAGAGCATCTGCAGGTTTGCGGTGGCATGAACGTTGTCAACACCAACCGTGTGCTGGGTAATTCCCATCGAGTAGATAAGGGCACATCCGCCGGAGTTTGCAATCCAGTCGGCTGCGGTGTGGATATCCTCGGCTTTTACACCGCAGATTTTTGCAACATTCTCAAGGGAGTATTTCTCCTGCATTACGAGTTTTTTAAGTTCCTCGTAACCTTTAGTGCGTTTTTCAATGAACTCTTTGTCTTCCCATCCGTTCTTGATGATATCATGCATCAGACCGTTGAGGAGAGCAACGTCAGAGCCGGAGTTGAACTGCAGGAAAAGATCAGCCGGACTGCCGGTAATGGTGCGGCGCGGGTCAGCGTAGATATATTTTGCACCATTCTTCTTTGCCATAACCTCACGGCGTCCGATTAACGGGTGCTGTTCAAAGGTGTTGGATCCGATAATGAAAACACATTTCGCATCGGCAATGTCCGGGATGCTGTTGGTCATTGCGCCGGAGCCGAAGGAACCGGCAAGACCGGCAACCGTAGAAGAGTGGCACAGACGGGCGCAGTGGTCAATGTGGTTGGTCTTAAAAACACCACGGGCGAACTTCATCATTGCATAGTTGTCTTCGTTGGAGACACGGGCAGAGGAAAGACAGCAACGCTCGGAGGGCTGATATTTCTTAAAGTTTTCTGCAATGAAATCGATTGCTTCATCCCAGCTGACGGGAACAAGTTCGCCGTTTCTGCGAATAAGCGGGGTGGTCAGGCGGTCCGGTGAGTTGATGAACTCATGGGCGTACATGCCTTTCGGGCATAATTTTCCTTCGTTGACAGGGGAACGGGTGTAGGGGGCAATCCCGACTACTTTTCCGTCTTTGACAACGAGGTTGAACGAGCAGCCCGATCCACAGTAGGGGCAGGAGCTCTGGACATATTTTACATCAGCCATATCTAGTGTAACCTCGTATACAATTATGTTTGAATTTGCCTATATTAATCTTCACGCGAGTTAATTGGTTTAACAATTTGTAAATCAATGTTAGTATACTTACTGTCATACAAGACGACAGTTGGCATATTAATATTAACTTTTTATAAAATAAATATTTTGTATTTACCCACAGATAATATTCAAAAAAACACGATTTTTTAAAAACGCGCATAGATGCAGGATTCAGCCGGGAAGATGGAAAAGAGGTAATTATTTGAAGCAGCCGAATCTGCATTCGGTGAACTTGATTTTCTTCCCATCGCAGAATGCACGAAAGGCCGTGGTTTCAAATCCATATATTTTACACAATGCAGTCGCCTTGGCGCAGGTAATTTCTGTTGTGATGGCCGCTGCCGCAAGTGCTTTCTGGTACATTTCTGGTGTGTCGTTCATATCGATATATCAATGGGGCTGTTTCATCATTAATCTATATGTCTGGAAGTTCTTTCTATATCGCCCCGAATTATATTCAATACCAATTGATATATGAACTATGAGCGCAAAATAATATTTGTATGACTACAAAAATCTATGTAAGAGAACGAAGCAAGACCGGCGCCGGCTGCGAACAGCCGCGCTACCGCATCGTTGCAATTACCGGGGACCGCTCATCCATTCGTTTTGATGCCAGCCATTTCCGTAAAACCGAACTTGAAAACATCATCGCCGACGTTAACGCCGAACTTATTTATCTCCAGCCCATGGAAGAATGTGAGCACGGCAAAAAGAACGGAAGAGAGTAAGTATTTAGTATCTTACAGAGCATCTATCAGCATGAACATCACGCAGTATAAACGCAAAAGCATTCATTCCGGCCTGAAAGGTGAGACACTGTCACGCGCCGGCCTTCTTGCCGGACAGGACGCCATCGTTCCAACCCGTATCGCACCCGACCTTCATGTTGTCAAAATCGGCGGGCATGGCGTTATAGATTACGGGGCGGCGACGATGCTGCCGCTGGCTGCCGAGCTGCGAAACCTTGCTCCGCGGTATCAGATGCTGCTCATGACCGGCGGGGGTGTGCGGGTCCGCCACATCATGGACATCGGCCTTGAACTTGGCATGCCAACCGGCGTTCTTGCATCCCTTGCCGGCAAAGTCAGTGAACAAAATGCGCTTATGCTTTCCGTGATGCTGGCCGATGCCGGCGGTGAATACATCTCCAACAGCGACCTGCTGGACGTTCCTGCCATGCACAGAATCGGCATTTTACCGGTTGCACCCGGAACGCCGCCATATGGCCTCTTTGAAATGCCGCCCGAATGCGGACTCCTCCCGCAGTACCGCACGGATTCAGGCGCGGTTCTCGCCGCCGAAGTTCTCGGAGCCAAATCATGTATCCTTGTCAAGAATTGCACCGGCCTGTTTGATAAAAATCCCGCTGACCACGACGATGCAGTCCTCATTCCTGAAATCACTGCACAGGAACTCATCGATTGCCCGATGGACGACATGGTTCTTGAATTTAAAGCGGTTGAGATATTGTCTCATGCACGCAGTCTGCATGAAATTAAAATCGTCAACGGCCATGTGCCGGGTGAACTAACCCGCGTCCTTGACGGCGGAGCACCCGGCACAATCATTCGTCGGTGACGCTGGCGCATGCTGTGCCCGCCTCACCCCACCTGCATAATTTTTATACTTGTTATTTCAAATGATACCTAGTGCCAACATTACCCCTTCTAACCGACCGTCAGAAACTGGTGCTGCAGTATCGCCGGGGCGGAAAAACCCAGCAGGAAGTAGCTGACCTTCTTCAGACCAGCCGCTCGAATATCAGCACCATTGAAAAAGCCGCCACCGAAAACATCAAAGTCGCC
This sequence comes from uncultured Methanomicrobiales archaeon, assembly GCA_964488725.1. Lineage (GTDB taxonomy): Archaea > Halobacteriota > Methanomicrobia > Methanomicrobiales > Methanocorpusculaceae > Methanocorpusculum. The sequence goes on from CAZAWD010000110.1 coordinate 4,288, forward strand.
AAAGAAGCACTGGAATTTATCTATTCACTGGAAGCCACACTTGTCTGCACCCTTGATGCAGGAAGTGACGTC
>CAZAWD010000111.1:0-3124 GCA_964488725.1 uncultured Methanomicrobiales archaeon
ACCGACTTCCTTGACATCTACCCCAACAAAAAAACAAAAACCAACTACCAGACCGCCATCATAACCTACCTCCGCTGCTTTGACCCCTCCATCCAAACCAAAGAAGACGCCGACCGCTACGCACCCGCCTACCTTGACCACCTCAAAAAACAGGAAACCAAAATCCACGACCTCAAAAAAGCCGCCAACAAAATATCCGAAACCCTCGCCCCCACCACCTCCCGCCTCACCCTCACCATCGCCTTCCTCTGGCTTGAAGACAACGGCATACCCATCAGCGCCAGAGAACGCAAACGAACCTTCGCCGGCATGCCCCCCGCCTACCCCCAGCGTGAAGAACCCGACCTCTCCGCCGCCCTCTTCCGCCGCATCCACGCCTGCCTCCCTGACTGGACCGCCGTCCTCCTCCTCACCCTCCTCGGCTCAGGAATGCGCATCAGCGAAGCCATGACCGCCGAACAACACGAAATCAACTGGACCGGCCCCCGCGCCGCCATAGACATCCCGCACCGAAAAACCAAAAACAAAACCAAACGAACCATCTACCTCACCAAAGAAGCATCAACCGCCCTCCAAAACTACCTCAGCACACGAACCGACACCGACACCCGCATCTTCCCCTACTCCGTCGCCGCCGCCCAATACCACCTGAGAAAAGCCAACGACACCATCAGCCCCCCGCAGAAAAACAAAAAACGGACCAACCGGCCCGTACACTGGCACATGACCCGGAAATGGTTCATCAGCCAATTCTCCATCCAATCCGGAAAACACATCGCCGAACACCTCGCAGGACACACCGGCTACCTTGACACCGCATACTGCCGTTACACCCGTGAAGAAATCCTACAGGAATTTCTCAAAGCGGAAAACCGGATTGAAATACACATCAAAACCGAAACCACCAACAGCTAAAAAAACCGCCGTCTGCATAAAAAAACGCCCGAATCCATTATAGCAAACTACATACGCCCCACAAAAAAAATAGCTCTTAACACACCCTGATCCAACCCCCCTCACCACTTCCCCGTAACCCAGCCATACACACCATAAATTACACACCCCGCAGCAACCAGCATCAGCACATAATACATCAGTCCCGGCCGGTTCGTATCCGTATCTTTTTTATCTGCCATCCCTCTTATGTTAGCCGTCATTCATTATCAATCCCGCGAACAGGATTTTAAACCATCCCCTCCCAATAATAAACAATGATTAGCATTCGTCGTGACATCTGCGGCTACTGCGGAGCCTGCGTATCCGTGTGCCCTCAGGGAGCACTTGAACTAATTGACGCCTACCTCACGGTAGATGAAAAACTCTGTAAAGACAAATGCAGAATCTGCCAGACCATCTGCCCGCTTGGTGCACTCATACGGGAGAACCCATGAACCCCTCCTACGACATCCTGATCGTCGGCGGGGGACCTGCCGGCGCCGTCGCCGCGAAGACCGCAGCACAGGCCGGCCTCTCAGTCCTGTTAATTGAAAAACGGCCGGCCATTGGCGTTCCGGTCCGGTGTGCGGAAGGAATCGGCAAAAAAGGCCTCACCGAATTCATCGAAGCCGACCCCCGCTGGGTCGATGCCGAACTGGACCGTGCCGTACTTATCGGCCCGGACAAAACGAAATTCACCATAGACAGCAAACAGGCCGGCGGCAAAGTCGGCTACATCCTCAACCGCAAAACCTTCGACCGCGAACTGGTCTGGCGGGCGGCAGAAGCCGGAGCTGAAATACAGGTCCACGCCCGCGCCGCCGCCCCGCTCATGGAAAACGGCCGCGTCACCGGCGCCGTCATCCATCAGCACGGAAACATATACCCCGTCCATGCAAAAATAGTCATCGCCGCCGACGGCGTCGAATCAAAATTCGCCAAATGGGCCGGCATCAACACCACCGTACCCCTCGCAGAACTTGAAACCTGCGCCCAATACATCGTCAACGACATCGACATCGACGAAAAAGCCAACCAATTCTACATCTCCGCAACCGACGCCCCCGGCGGATATATCTGGATTTTCCCCAAAGGACACCGGTGCGCCAACATCGGCATCGGAATCGCCGGCAGCAAATCCGGCGACGGCCACCGGGCCCGCGACTACCTCGACCGGTTTATGGCACGCGAATATCCTCACGGCAAAATCACCGAACTCGTCATCGGCGGCGTATCAGCCTGCCGCCCGCTCGCCTGCACGGCGGCAGACAACCTCATGATCGTCGGCGACGCGGCACGACTCTCCGACCCCATCACCGGCGGCGGGATTTACAACGCCATGTTTTCCGGCAGACTCGCCGCCGAAACAGCCATCCGCGCCATTGCAGCAGGCGACACCTCAAAAGGAGCACTAATGGCATATGACACCGGATGGCGCCAGAGTTACATAGGCCACGCACTTGAACGTAATTATGCGGTAAAAGAAGTCTTTATTAAAATGGATGATGAAAAACTGAACTCCATCGTCCATGCAATGACAGACATCTCACTCGACGAAATTAACGTACGAAGCCTGGTAATTGCGATTTTAAAAGCAAACCCATGGCTCGCACGGGAACTGCCGCATCTTTTAAAAACGCTGTAAAAGCGAAAAAAATTACCCTTTTTAAAACAACGTCATCTGCCGTGAACTATCCAGCTCCGTCATAAAAGAAAACAGCTTTTTATTATCTGCAACAATCCCGTTTCTCGCACAAAACGCCGCGACCATCCTCATCAGCCCCGCAGACTCCGGACTGGCGACCTCATAGGAATCGCCATACGCCGCCTGATACCGCCGGCTCATACCCGGAAAATGCTCATCGAGTTTCTGATAAAAATACTCACGATTCCCCTCCCTCAGCGTCAGCCCCATGCCAAAACACACAACCCCATACACGCCCGCCTCACGGCATATATCAAGAATCCCGCCGATATTTTCTTCCGTATCATTGATAAACGGCAGAATAGGACAGAGCCAGACAATCGTCGGGATCCCCGCTTCATGCAGACGCATCAGCACATCAGCCCGCTCCCGTGTCGTGCAGACATGAGGTTCAATAACCTTACAAAGACGCTCGTCTGCGGTTGTCAGCGTCATCGACACAACGCATTTTGCGTTCCCGTGAATCCGGGTAAGCAGATCAAG
>CAZAWD010000111.1:3134-4356 GCA_964488725.1 uncultured Methanomicrobiales archaeon
AAGGGAAACCGTAAGCAGCAAGATCGGAGTTAAGATCAAGATCGCGAAGAATAAGGTTCGACTTGGTAATAATCGACACGCCAAACCTGCGGCGCTCAATAATTTCCAGACTCGCCCGCGTCAGCTTCAGTTCTGATTCAAGCGGCATATAGGGGTCGCACATCGACCCCGTTCCTATCATACACCGCTGCCGTTTGCGGGAAAGGGCCGCATCCAGAAGCTGCGGTGCGTTACCTTTTACTTCGATATCCGTGAAAGGATGGTCGATATGATAGCAGCTGCTCCGCGAGTCGCAATAGATACATCCATGAGTGCATCCGCGGTAGATGTTCATGCCGTTTTTCGCCGAGAGAATGGTTTTTGCGTCTTTGTAATGCATGATGCGCTCAGGTTTTTTTCGGCCGGCCGGCCGTGCGGGTGCTGAGTTCGTCGTAGACCGCGATGCAAAGACGCATGAGCTGTTCGGGGGTATCGACGTCCTCTACCAGAATCATTTCTTTTGCACCCGGATAGGGACGTTCATAGCGGGGGGCCGGCAGATACGCGGCCGCGGCACTGACCGGTTTCAGGAGGAGCCGGTCATCATATATACCGCCGATAATAGTCCCGCGGTAATAAAGTATGAACTCACCCATCATGGGCCGGGTGGTTATTTCATCCAGACCGGATAGCTGGTCCAGAATAAAGTCGCGATATGATTTAGTTGATGTCATGACAGATATAGGAAATATTGCTCTGCAATCTATTTAGGCTGCGTGTTTGGAAAAAGAGGAGGGCGCTATAAGAAGTGGTGAGTCATTGAAAAAAATGAGATTTATCTTCTTCTCAGCAGAGCGGCCGCCGCAAAGAGACCCGGTACGAGACCGGCAAACCCGGCCGGGGAAGCCGTCGGCTGCGGCGTCGCGGCCGGTTCCAGATACGAGACATCGCCGGCACGGTCGTTTACCTCCCTTCCGGACACGCAATATCTAAGTTACCGGTACGTTTCACTCAGTAGTTTATCTCTTTAATTTTCGCGCAGAATCCAAAACAACGCAATATCTAAGTTGCCGGTAAGTTTCACTCAGCAGTTTATCTCTTTAATTTTCGCGCAGAATCCAAAACAACGCAATATCTAAGTTGCCGGTAAGTTTCACTCCGCAGTTTATCTCTTTAATTTTCGCGTAAAATCCAAAACAACGCAATATCTAAGTTGCCGGTAAGTTTCACTCAGCAGTTTATC
>CAZAWD010000112.1:0-4331 GCA_964488725.1 uncultured Methanomicrobiales archaeon
GAGGTGTCGATATATCCGGTTGCCTCATTAAGAACGGCATACGAATCGGTAACCAGCGCATCAAGTTCGCTTGCATTTGGAATGCCGTTGGCGTTATAGGTTGCGGCATAGCGGTCATAGTTGTTCTTCAGGCCGGCATTTTTCGTATCAAGGAGTTTTGCTTCAGTGTTCTTGCCTTTCTCGTAAAGGACGGCAATGTCAGCATCAATTTTTTCTGTGTTTGATTTTACTGCTTTGAGTCCGGCAAGAGCGGTTGCCTTCTCGGCAGATATCAGCAGTTTGTCGGCAGCCTCGATATTTGCATACGCAGTGACCAGATTACTTGTTCCCGCGGATTTGGCAGACGCTATCTTTGTCTTTGCCTGCTCAAGAGATGAAATTGAGGAGGTAAGATCAATGCTGGTAAGGTTGGAACTAAGGTTAGTGTAAGTTGTAAACCGCGCTTCAAGAGCAGTGACTCTGTCATTCAACTTAGTGATATCACTGGTAAGGTCGTCGGGGTTGTATACCTGCTGCTTCGGAGAAGAATAGGTTGACTTGCCTCCCGGTTCTGATGCTGTTGCAGAAATAGTTAATACAACAATTTCTTTTCCTTTTGAAGAATCTTTTACCGTACCGCTAAGAGAAATATCAAGAGTGATGTCCTTGTCATAATCCAATACAAAACTGTTTATAGATGACTGAGTCAGTGTATTAACGGTGACCCCGCCTTTTACGATATTTACAACCCAGCTTGGATCAGCGAGATCGGAAGTTAAAGTTAACGTAGGCACATAATCCTTTGTGATACCTACTTTTATCACTGAGGTAACCGTCTGTCCCGGATTCAAAGAACCCGACGGGGTAACAACCGCATCACCATTAGGAGTGGTAAATGCCGCACCTGCGCTGACAAATGCCATACAAAGCATCAGCCCTATAAAAAATAATACTATTTTTTTCATGTATATCCTCTCTCACTCAAACAGGGGATCAACACCATCCTCAAACATCGTCGACGTCGACCGCTCACGGGAACGGACAACCTCCTCCTTCGCCTCTTTTGCAAGCTCCATCAGCTCGCGAATACGCGGCGCATTGCCAATAGTTGCAAGAAGCACCACTGCAGCAACATACCCGCTGTCAACCGGATAATCTCCGCCACGGACCTCAACACCTGCGATATTTTCCTCAACCCAGCTCTTCGACTTCTCGACCCCTTTTCGGTCCAGCTCGGTCGGCGGACCGGCAACCAGAACAAGCGCGCGTTCTGCCGTTGAATAATCACACGGCAACGTCAGCCGCCCAAGCATCGCGCGGCGGACAAGCCCGATAATCTTTGCAGACTTATCCTCACCGGACGCAATATCCACATGAGGCTCCTGATGTTTATCTTTCTTGCCAAGCAGCCCTCCAAACAGTCCGCCGCCCGACTTTGACTTCGGAGCAGAACGACCGCCTTTGGGAAGAGCCTCGCTGATAGCATAGCCCACTGAGGAAATTCCCCCGCCGCGGAGAGTGTTGATGATTTCACTGGAATCAACCACCATCTCACCCACACCATACTTACCAACCTCACCGGCACGGAACAGCACACCAAACCGTCGAACAATCTCCTCATTCAACCGCTCATATGCACTCTTCACACTCTCGCCGTCATTCTTCCATGCGCTGTTATCAAAGACGATCACATTGTCAGCCTCATTAACCAGCGTCGACAGACTCCGGGCAGCATTCAGGGAATATAAACGCCCTTCTTCAGGTGCCGGAATAACGCCGAGCGCATAAACCGGTTCGCGATAAATACGCTTCAGGTGACGGCAGAGAACCGGCGAACCGCCGGACCCTGTCCCGCCCCCAAGACCTGCGCAGACAACAAACGCATCCACGTCGTGCGTGCCGCGGCGATCAATTGCACTGATAATCGTATCAATCTCATCCGCCGCAACCTTGGCACCGGTCACGTTGTCAGTTCCGACACCGTGTCCCTTTACCATAGTCTGGCCAATCAACAACCGATCCTCCATCGGGATGTTTTTCACACCCATCAGGTCGGTACGGGCAGTATTAATAATAATACCACGGAAGCTGCCTGCACCTGTTTTCCTGTCCTGAGCAAGAAACATATCAACCAGCTTCCCACCGGCCTGTCCGAATCCTATAAAGAATACTCGCATCTTACATTGACACCTTTAAGTAATTGTGTTATATATGTATGTCATTGGATATATATGACTGCCATAATATATGTGAACCTTTGCCAAAAAGTTTCTTATGCAGCAAGGAAGATGAGTATAGTACAATGAAGATAGGGATTATAGGCGCGGGGCTTACCGGACTAACTGCCGGACTACAGCTATCAGACAACAACAGCATAACCATATTTGAAAAAAATACAGGTGCCGGCGGCTGTCTTTCATCAAAGAAATATGAAAAATATACCCTTGAAACATTGTATCATCATTGTTTCTCTGGAGACAGCAACCTCTTTTCACTACTCGATTCCTTACATCTGAAAGAAAAACTGGTCTGGCTCAAAGGCTCTACCGGATACTATATGGACGGAAAACTTCACCCCCTCACCACCCCGGTAGAGATCCTGCGCTGGCCCTGCCTTACCCTCCTCCAAAAAGCGCGCCTGGGATTTTTTGTAATCGGCTCGCGCAGAATTGATGAGAGTGCGCTGGACAAAATAACCGCCAAAGAATATCTTCATGAAAAAGTCGGTGACGCCATCTACAACGCTTTTTTCGCACCGCTTCTTGCGAGTAAATTCGGCGAGATGAAAGAAGAGGTATCGGCCGCCTGGCTAATGAGCCGGATTGCCATCCGCTCTGATCGCGGGGCTGAAGGAGAAAGACTTGGATATTTACAAGGGGGGTGGCATCTTCTGATTGATGCCATGGTTGAAAAACTGCGGACGTCCGGTGCCAAAATACGACTTGCGGACCCCGCCGTATCTCTCGCGCGTTCCGGTGAAAAATGGACGATAAACGGTGAAGAGTTCGATGCTGTTATCTCCACCCTTGCCCCGCAGATAACAACCGCCCTGATGCAGCACGAAAAAACCATCCCCCTTCAAAATATAACCTATCAGGGAGCCGCCTGCATGACACTGGGTCTTGCGCGTGACCCGTCAAACGGCATCTACTGGACAAACATGGGCGACAAAGCTCCTTACGGTGCTGTGGTAGTACACACCAATTTTGTACCGTATTCATGGTATGGAGAACATGTCGTCTACCTTGCCTCATACTTCAAAGATGAACCTGCCCCCGACCTGCAAAACCAGATGATTGATGACTTCTGCAAACGATTTTCTATAGAACAAAACGAGATACATCATGCAGACCTCTACATTGACCGATTCGCCGGCCCGGTTTTTATCACCGGATATAAAGAGCACATTACGCCGATTGAAGCAGAAAATAATTTCTATATCGCCGGAATGTTCTCCGAGGAAAATTATCCGGAGCGAAGCATGGAAGGATCAATTCGTGCCGGCATCCGCGCGGCAAAATGTATCATGGAGAAGCATACGTGACTGACACCCCATTCATAACCGCCGTTTTACCGGTCTTTAATGATGCACGTGCTCTTAAGACAGCAATTCCCGCATCGCTTGCCGCCCTTGAATCATACGGCAGACCATTTGAACTGATAATCGCAGAAGACGGATCAACCGACGGCAGCCGCGAGCTGGTAGAAGAATGGTCAAAAAAAGACAGCCGGGTTCGTTTGCTTCATTCCGATGAACGGCAGGGAAGGGGGCGGGCACTCAACCGCGCACTCTCTCAGGCGCGCGGAAATATATTCTGTTATTATGATGTTGATCTCGCAACCGATATCAAACACCTCCCGGAACTGCTGTCCCGCATTGAAAACGGAGCGGCGGTTGCAACCGGGTCGCGGTTAATGAAAGACAGCGCAATTAAACGAAGGGGCGACAGGGAAATTGCAAGCCGCGGCTACAACTTCCTCGTGCGTCTGTTTCTTCGTAGCACGCTGCGCGACCATCAGTGCGGATTTAAAGCATACAACACCGAAGTGCTGAAAGAACTGGTTCCAAAAATTCATGCACCGCACTGGTTCTGGGATACGGAATCTCTGGTCCTTGCCGAGCGCGCAGGATACCGGGTGGATGAATTCCCGGTAGTATGGACTCAGGGGCCCGGAACAACCGTAAGGTTCAAAGATGTCAGCAATATGGGATGCGACATTTTTAAAATGTGGTGGAGACTGCATGTGGAAAAAAATTAGTGCAATTGTAATTCCAACTGCAATTGCTGTTGCGCTTATCTGGTATATGCTCTTTCGTGTATGGGATGATCTGATTCTTTCCCTGCAGTACA
>CAZAWD010000113.1:0-4312 GCA_964488725.1 uncultured Methanomicrobiales archaeon
CGTATGTCCCGCCTTATACGGATTTACCGCAAGCGACAACCCGCCGGCTCGTCTCCTATCCCCCTGCGGAACATACGCCTCAAGATCAAACACCAGCATCTCCGACGACGGAGTAAACCTCACCATCTCAGATGCCCGAAAGGGAAATCAGCCCTAAAATACCGGTCCATATTGTATGCACCGCAATCGCCGTCAAAAGCAGCCCCATAATCTTTGACAGAATCACCAGCATCGTCTCACCCAGCAACCGGCGGATATGTGACGAAAACACCAGAATCAGCCAGATACAAAGAAGCGCCAGCATAATTGCAATCAGCGTCACCAGCAGCCCGTCCTGTGCGCCAAGAATCATCACCGTTGTAATCGCACCCGGCCCGCACATAATCGGCGTTCCGATAATCACACCCGCCATCGCTTTTTTACCCACGCGGGACGGATCAGACAGACTCTTATGCCCCGCCGACGACCCGCCGATATCCAGACCCAGAACAATCTGAAGACCCAGAATAAACAAAATAATACCCCCTGCGACCTTAAAACTCTCCAATTCAATACCCAGCAGCTGGAACACAATATCATTAAAGAGCAGGAACGACAGCATCAGCACGCCTGCCACCGCCGTTGCTACAAACGCCTGACGCACCACTTCTTTCTTCGTCAGATTCTGTGTCAGGTTAATGAACATCGAAACCGAAAGCAACGGATCAAGAATGATAAACAGCGTAAACCACGCTGATAAAATTATAATTACCTGTTCAATCATATATATTACTCGCGCTCCGTGCAGATATATTTTTTAGGTCCGGTGAAGATCGACCGGAATATCAATATTGGCGATACCGGTGTCAACAAACCCGAGCTTATATGCATTGAGTATAATCGTCAGCGTCGTCCCGTCGCAGGTAAACACCGTTTCAACCTCATTAATCGTTGCAACAAACCGGTTCTCTCCCAGATACGTCCACACCGCCGGCGTTTCAAACTCTGCATTCTCATACCCGAACCCCGGCGCTTTAATCGCCCCGCTAAACGTCGCCGTCCCATCAGCCGCCCCGCTCGCATAAAACTTCCCGGACACCACCCCGAACATAAGTGATTTATCGCCATACCAGTTGCCGGCCAGAAGCTCCGCTCCCTGCTTCTGCACCTCATCTGATACCGCCGGCTTCGACGTTGCCGCCGCGGCCGGGATAGTATCTACCACCGCCCCCGTCGCCGGCGCTGCCGTCATTTGTGTCGTCGGCGTTATCGGCGTTGTCTGCATTCCTCCTTCAAACACCGCCGGAATTCCTCCTGTCAGTCCTGCGGCTGCAATACCTACAACAGCCGCCGCCGCAATAATACTGATAATAACCGCAGGTATACTCATACTCATATGTATCGCCTGCCGCATAGAAAAAAGATTGGGTGCTGAACCGGTTACTCTGCAACCCTTCTCAGATCCACCGGAATATCAATATTAAATCTCGGATTATCCACCGCGCCGAGTTTATAGGGATTTACCCGCGCCAGAATCACCGTCCCCTGTGCATTCAGCGAAAACACCAGTTCATGACCCTCATATGCGCCCACATACCGGTTCGTCCCCACCTGCGTCCACGACAACTCATCCACCGCTATGGTATTCTCCCGGCCGAACACATGCAGTTTTCCTGAAGCTTTCGCCGTCTTATTCGCATGAAACGTAATTGTACAAACACCCGACGCCAGACCCGGACTATTCTTTGTCCCGTGCCACGTCCCGACAATCCTATCCGGACAGTCTCCATTCATATATATTTATGTTCATCATCAAAGAATAAAGGGTTGCGGGTTTACGGGTTTACAGCGTAACCTGTTTGCGCGCCCTTCCAATATCTCCCTCCTCATTATCCCGTGTGCCTGCCGCGTGGTTGTTCTTCACTGACAAAACCCCACATTAAAATATTGAAGCGTCGAATAATATAGTGCCGTGAGAGGAGGGTTGGATGAAAACTGAGGTTCTGAAAAGCATTAAAGAAACCGAAGCTAAAAGTAAATCCACAATCCAGGCAGCAGAACGTTCTGCGGAGCAGACACTTGCATCCGCAAAACTGGAAGCTGACAACCTGATTGCCAAAGCAACCACCATTGCTGAGGATTACAAAAAGCAACGACTTTTAGATGCACGGAATGTAGCATTAGCGAAGCATACCGCCATAGTCAATCAGGGAAAAGCAGAAGCTGACAACCTGATTGCCGCAGGAAACAAAAAGCTCCCGCAGGCAACCTCGCTATTCGTAGAGCGGTTTAAGGAGAAACTTCATGTTTCAGCCTAAACCGATGACCCATTTGTTAATTGCCGCCGGCAAAGAACAAATGGCGTCAGTTGTGACCGAACTATATCGTCACCGGGTATTTCACATTACTGATTTTGTCGATCAGGGTAAAGAAGGATATGAAGGAGTAAAAATCGGCGTTCCTTTTGAAAATGCCGGTGCACTATCTTCTGATCTTATTAAGATCCGTTCTCTTGAGAACGTATTCCAGACTGCCCCTGATACGCAATTTAACGTTCCGGTACGTCCTGCTGAAACGATTCGAGCTGCAATACACAGCGAACTTCCAAAGATTGATGCGGAAGTTGGCACGCTCACGGCAAAGCGATCGAATGCAGAGACGAAAATACGTGAATGCGAACAGCGTATCAGTGAACTCAGGCCTTTTGCACTTGTGCCGGTAGAGCTTGACCTCTATCGCGGGTATGAGTCACTTGCAGTATACGCCGGTTCAATCGATCACGACATTGAACTATCTTTTCCCTGCGAAAAACATTTCGTCAGCGGCAAAGATACCCAGTTCATAGTCGTCTTCGTTGAAAAGGCACATGCACAGGAAACAGAAAAAATCTTATCTGACGCCGGCTTCACCTCCGTCACGCTTCCTTCTGAAAGCGGGACCGTGCAGGCTGCTATAGATACCTACACTGTTGAACTTGGCACTGCCAGGACTGAGCTTGAAAACTGCAATGCAAAAATTCTTGAAGCCAAGACAAAATACGCAGACCTTCTCGCCGCGTGCGACGAAGTTTTGTCCTGTGATGTCGAACGCGCTGAAGCCCCGCTTCGGTTTGCAACCACTGAAGATGCATTCGTCCTTGACGGATGGGTGCCCTTTGATGACATTGCAAAAATTGAAGCCGGCCTTACCCAGGCGACCGGCGGACATGTTTATGTAACCGTCGACGAAGATGAAATCAACTTCGACGACGTACCGGTGGAGTATAACAATCCATCGTTTGCAAAACCCGCAGAAATTTTAATGGACCTGTATTCACGTCCAAAGTATAAAGAACTTGACCCGACCATCATCCTTGCCGTTATGTTCCCGATTCTTTTCGGTTTCATCGTCGGTGATGTCGGTTACGGTTTAATCTATCTTGTCCTTGCTCTTGCTCTTCGCAAGCTCCTTGTCAGAATGGGAGAAATGGGCAAAAAAGCCTTCAAAATTATCATCTCAGCAGGTGTCATGACCGTTGTCGTCGGCTGCCTGTATAGTGAATTCTTTGGAATGGCTTTACCGTGGCATTCCATCATATTTGCACGCCACCTTCCAATCGGTGCAGATCATGTACCGCAGGTTATGGAGCTGTTAATCATCTCTGTAGCGCTTGGTATCATCTACTTAAGTGTTGGAAGAATATTCGGTATGATAAACCATGCCAGAATGGATCACAAAGGTCCGCACCGGACAAAAGCCATCCTTGCCAATCTCGGCTGGAACTTTATGCTCTGGGGCCTTCTGATTGTGCTGTTTGCATTTATTGATGTCAACACCGTCCTTACCGGACTTGCTATAACGCTTCCAAGCCTTGTTGCAGTTTCAACACCTGCTATCATTCTTGGTGCTGGTATGTTTGTCCTTGGCGCTGTTTTCGTTGCGATGGAAAACCCGCTTGATCTTATGGAAATCCCGACAAACATTCTGTCACACATGCTGTCCTTCTGCCGTCTTGCGGCTGTTGGTCTTTCATCGGTGGCAATTGCAATGGTCGTCAACTTCCTGGCAATGTCATTCTTCATTGGCCCGGGACTTGCTGATCTGAATGTTGTTGGTGTACTTCTTATTATCGTTGGTGTCCTTGTCTTGATTCTCGGACACACTCTTAACGTCGTTCTTGGTATTATTGGCGGTGCTCTGCACCCTATTCGTCTTCACTACGTTGAATTCTTTACGAAATTCTACTCAGGCGGCGGTATAATTTACAAACCTTTCGGACTTAAAAGAAAATTCTCGGAGGAATAAAAAATGGCAATTGAAGCATTTATTACAGATCTTGGAATGGCAGCTCTTG
>CAZAWD010000114.1:0-3808 GCA_964488725.1 uncultured Methanomicrobiales archaeon
CACCACGGCCGAACTCAGGAAAGCAGCAGACGTTGCCGCGACCGCAACCCGCCCCGTGACGGAGGTGCGGTTATGAGCCTTGAAGAATGGTATCGTCAGGACCGGCTGCCGCACATCTACTGCGCCGGCTGCGGAAACGGCACAATTCTCAACTGCACTCTTCGTGCGGTTGACGCCCTTGGCTATTCCCTTGAAGAAACGACCTTTGTTTCCGGCATCGGCTGTTCGTCGCGGGCCGGTGGATACACCGCGGCCGATTCCCTGCACACCACGCACGGCCGTGCGCTGGCGTTTGCAACGGGTGTAAAGCTGGTAAAGCCGCACCAGCATGTGATTGTATTTACCGGCGACGGCGACTGTTCGGCCATCGGCGGCAACCATTTCATTCATGCCTGCCGCCGCAATATTGACCTGACGGTCATCTGCATGAACAATACCATCTACGGTATGACCGGCGGGCAGGGCAGCCCGTGCACGCCCTACGGAGCGATTACCACGACAACGCCTTACGGTATGCACGAGCAGCCGTTTGATCTGTGCCGACTGGCCGAAGCCGCAGGTGCGAACTACGTCGCCCGCTGGACCTCGTATCATGTAAAGGAACTGACCGCGGCTATTGAGGCGGGTCTGTCAACGCCGGGATTTTCGTTTATTGAGGTCATGGCACAGTGTCCGACGGCGTTCGGCAGTAAAAACAAGATGAAACAGGTCAGTCAGATGATTGATATGTTCAGACAGAATGCGGTTCTGAAAATAAAAGCTGATCGTGATGCGGCTGCCGGTTCTCCGGTTGAACTGCCGCGGTTTGTGGTCGGCGAGTTCGTGCGCCGCAACAATCCGCCGATGGGTGTGGAGGTGCAGAAATGAGGCATGAAATCAGATTCTCCGGTCTGGGCGGTCAGGGTATTATCACGGCCGCGGTGATTCTCGGCCGTGCGGGTGCGCTGTATGCGGATAAGTATGTCGTGCAGACGCAAAGTTACGGGCCGGAAGCCCGCGGCGGGGCGTCGGCGTCGGCTGTTATCATCTCCGATGATCCCATCTACTATCCGAAGGTTACCAATCCTGAGACGTATGTGATTATGTCGCAGGCGGCATATGATAAATACGGGGCGGATGCTTGCGCGTCGGCACTGATGCTGGTTGATCCGGGATATGTGCAGAGCCGCCCCGACTGCCGGTATTTTGAGGTGCCGGCCTCGGCTTCCGCCAAGGAAAAACTAGGTAAACCGGTGTTTGCAAACGTTGTGATGCTGGGTGCACTGCTTGAAGCAACGGCGGTTGTTTCGTATGATGATCTTGAACATGCGGTGCTTGACAGTGTGCCGAAGGGAACCGAAGAGGCAAATAAACGCGCTCTTGCTCTGGGAATGGAAATAGTCAGGAGTCAATTATGAAATTTCGTGAGTATGAATCCAAACAGATTTTCCGGGATGCAGGTATTCCGGTGCCGAACAGTGAACTGATTACTTCTCCGCAAGCGGCCGCGGCGGCACTTGCCCGCGTGGCACCGGCCGTGATGCTGAAAGCGCAGGTCGATGTAGGCGGCAGAGGAAAAGCCGGGGGAATTCTGCCGGCAACGGCCGCGGACGCAGCAGAGGTTGCGGCCGGCCTGTTTGCCAAAAAAATCAAAGGACTGCCGGTTGAAAAAGTGCTTGTTGAAGCGGCGCTTACTATCCGCCATGAATATTATCTGGGAATTACCATTGACCGTGCCCGAAAACGGCCGGTGATTCTCTTTTCGCAGGAAGGCGGCGTGGAGATTGAGACGCTGGCAAAGGAACGGCCCGAAGCACTGACAAGGGTGTATGTTGATCCGTCGTTTGCAGAGCTGCCTGATTTTATTGTCCGCAATGTCATAGGCACGGCACCGAAGGAGATAGGAACCATTCTTCGCCGGCTGTATGCGGTTTTTAATACGATGGATGCCGTGCTGGTTGAGATTAACCCGCTGGTGATGACCGATTCCGGTATTGTTGCCGCGGACGGCAAGATTATTCTTGACGACAACGCACTTGCCCGTCAGGGTATTTTAGAGAACCGCGATCTGACGCCGCGGGAGAAGGAGGCTGAGAAGCACGGGTTTTCCTATGTTGAACTGGCAGGCGATATCGGCGTTATCGGTAACGGTGCCGGTCTGACGATGGCAACCCTTGATATTATTTCGCATTATCAGGGCCGGGCGGCTAATTTCTTAGATGTCGGCGGCGGGGCGAATGCCGAACGGGTCTGTCATGCGGTGCGTCTGGTGGCGTCTATGCCGGGCGTGCGGGTGATTGTGGTGAATCTGCTCGGGGGTATTACGCGGTGCGATGAGGTTGCCCGCGGGATTCTCGATGCGGCGGTTCCGCAGAAGATTGTTGTCCGGATTGCCGGAACGAATGAAGCAGAAGGCCGGGTGCTGCTTGAACAGAGCGGGTATACGATGTCCGAGACGATGGATGCGGCTATCCGCACCGCAGTGGAGATGTGCGCATGATTTACGCTGATAAGAACACCGGAATTCTGGTGCAGGGCGCGACCGGTTCACAGGGCCGGTTCCATATCGATTTGATGAACAAGTATGCCCGCACGGTCGGCGGCCGCGGGGTGGTTGCCGGTATGACGCCCGGCCGCGGGGGTCAGGATGTGTTTGGCGTTCCGGTGTATAACGCGGTGGCGGATGCGTGCGCAAAGCATGATATCGGGGCGACGGTTATCTTTGTTCCGGCGGGCGGCTGCGGCGATGCGATTATGGAAGCGGCTGATGCCGGAATTCCGACAATTGTGACGATTACGGAGCATGTGCCGGTGCATGATGTTATGCAGGCGGTGGCGTATGCTGCGCGGTGCGGGTCGAAGGTTATCGGTCCGAACTGTCCGGGTATGATGGTGCCGGGGGAGTGTAAGCTTGGTATTATTCCGGCGAATCTGTGTATGCCGGGCGATATCGGGGTGGTGTCACGAAGCGGAACGCTGACGTATCAGGTGGTTTCGGAGCTGACGTCTGCGGGGTTCGGTCAGTCGGGGATTGTGGGTATCGGCGGCGATGCGGTTATAGGTCAGACGTTTGCGGAGGTTATTGAGACGTTCCATGCAGACGGCCGCACGCGTGCGGTGGTGCTTATCGGCGAAGTCGGCGGGAATCTTGAGATTGAAGGTGCAAAGCGTGCCGCAGAGCTTGGGATGCCGGTTGTTTCGTATATTGCCGGGGTGTCGGCACCGAAGGAGAAGCGGATGGGACATGCGGGGGCTATTGTCGAAGGCGGCGAGGGGGATGCGGCTTCAAAGATTGAGCGGCTCTGTTCTCTTGGTATTCCGACAGCGACCCGGCCGTCGGAGATTTCCGGAATGGTGCGGGAGGTTGTATGAACCAGAAGAACCGGACGCTTCTGCTGTCGGCTGATGCCCTTGCCAAGAGTGTGAACGCTCTGGCGATTATTTCTTTTTTACCAAAGGAGCCGGATCTTCATCTGGATACGCCGGCGGTGCATGTGCATGATATCCAGCCGGATATTCTGCGTGATCCGTCGATGTTGTCGCTGGTGGATTATTGTTCCAATCATGTTATGGATGCGGTCGTGCAGTACCGGATTCTGACAAAAGCAAACACCGGCACGGTTGTTGCGGTGTTTCCGTATGCGTTGTTAATTTATGATCTGGAAACGGCTGATTCGGAGTTTACGGCAGAAGCATTTTCTGATCTGGCAAGTCCTGATGCGGTGCATGCGGTGCTGTCGCTTGCGTTGGAGATTGCGCATGACGGCCGCGAGGGACGGTCGATTGGAACGGCGTTTATCATCGGGGATGTATCTGAACTGAACCGCTG
>CAZAWD010000114.1:3818-4265 GCA_964488725.1 uncultured Methanomicrobiales archaeon
TCGCATCAGGGGGTGCTGAATCCGTATGCGGGGCATCCGGCCATGGGGCGGGATGTGCGGGTGCGGGAAAACTGGGAAAGCGTCAAAGAGTTTTCCCAGCTGGACGGTGTGTTTATTCTTGACCGCAATGGGATTATTGAGGCGGCCGGCCGGTATCTGGATGCTGACAGCCGGGATGTGAATCTGCAAAGCGGTCTTGGCGGCCGGCATCTGGCGGCGGCGGCTATTACGAAGGTGGCGCCGGCGATCGGGGTGGTTATTTCAGAGTCGGGCGGGATAATCAGAATATTTGTTAAAGGGAAGCCGATAGCGCAGATTAGAACGGATACCCGTTTGATTCTTTGAGCGGCCGGGCCGTTTGGATTTATATCTGCTTTTTTGGACCTGCTCGGCAGACCTATCATAAAACATATCCACTAACAAATACATATATAGTATAAATATTCA
>CAZAWD010000115.1:0-4249 GCA_964488725.1 uncultured Methanomicrobiales archaeon
CCGGCGCGCTGTCTGACGCTCATGGAATGCATTCGCACCGCCGCCGAAGCAAAAACCATACTTGCCCGTTCACCATGAACGTCATCGGCATTGTCGGCTACCCTGCCTGCGGAAAAGGTGAATTCTCGCGCATCGCCGCTGACCATGACATCCCCGTCATCGTCATGGGCGACATCATCCGCCAAAAAACCCGTGAAAACAACCTCCCGTTAACGGATGAAAATATCGGAAATACCGCCCGCGCCCTTCGTCAGGAGCTTGGCATGGACGCTGTTGCCATCCTCGCCGCAGACGAGGCCGCAAAATACACCGGACCGGTTATCATCATCGACGGCATCAGAGGCGACGACGAGGTCAGATATTTCCGGTCCGTCTTTGAACAGTTCGTCCTCATCTTTATCAAAGCTGAATTTACCACCCGCCTTTTTCGCATGCAGTCCCGCGGACGAAGCGACGATACCATCACTGCCACGGCCCTGCATATCCGTGACCGCCGTGAAGAATCGTTCGGCCTCGCCCGCGCGGTAGATATGGCCGATCTGACACTGGAAAACGAACAGGGACGTGATGACCTTGAAGCAGAGATCCTGCGCGTTCTGGGAACATTTACATGAAAATCTACTTCGCATCATCATCCAAAGTCTGGGAAGATCCCGCGTGGGTCTCTGAAATACCCGCCGTCGGCTTTGACGGCTGGGAAATCTCCGCCGACGGCAACTACCGTCTCGACAAACCCGACACCTTTGCGGCCGTCAAAAAAACCATCCGCGACACCGGGCTTGACGTCTCGGTTCACGCCCCGTTCAGTGACCTCAACCCCGCCTCTATTAACATGCCCATCTGGGAAGAAACCGTCAAACAACTTGCCGTTACCATCGAGTGCGCCGCCGAAATCGCCGACACCGTGGTTATCCATCCGGGCTATCTCTCACCGGTCAGCCGCTACGACACCGCCCTTGCATGGCAGAACCATAAACGGGCCTGCATTCGTCTGGGCGAAGTCGCCGAGCGCGCCGGCGTTGCCGCGTGCCTTGAAAACATGCCCAGTCTCGACGACTTCTTCTGCCGCGACCCCTATGAACTGGACGGCTTTGTCGACGGCGTGCCGGGTATGTACATGACACTTGATATCGGACACGCCAACACGACCGGCAATCTGGGCGACTACTGCAAACTCATTCTGCCAAAAGCCCGTCATCTTCATATCCACGACAACCACGGCGGCCGTGACGAACATCTGCCGCTGGGAGACGGCGTGATTTCATGGGACCGCATTATGCCAAAAATTGTAAAAGACTACCACGGCGACTGTATCGTTGTTGAAGGACGCAACCCGAAAGAAGGTAAAAAAAGTCTTGAATTTTTGCGGGAGTGGTTCTAATGGCAGGTGAAACACTCTTCGTTCATTTCCTCGGAACTGCCGGAGCCCTGCCGACACCGAACCGCAACCCGTCCTGTATCATGATCCGCCGCGGCTCTGACACGCTGCTCTTTGACTGCGGAGAAGGTGCTCAGCAGCAGATGATGCGGTTAAAAACCGGATTTACCGTAAATGCCATCTTCGTCACCCATTGGCACGCCGATCATTACCTTGGCATCTTCGGTCTCATTGAAACTATGGCATTCAGCGGCCGCACCGACCCGCTCATAATGTACGGTCCCCGCGGCGTTGACCGGTTTGTCGATATCATCCGTCAGCTGACCACGAAAATTCCCTTTGATCTCCGTTCGGTTGAAATGGCAGACGGCGATGTGGCACGCTTCGACGGCTACTCTGTTGTCGCGTTTAAAACCTATCACGGCATGGAAAGTATCGGCTATGTCATGGAAGAAGACATGCGGCCCGGCCGGTTCGACCGCGAAGGCGCTATTGCTCTCGGTGTCAAACCCGGTCCGCTTTTTGGCAAACTTCAGCGGGGGATGAGTGTTTCTGTCGAACGAAACGGCGAAACCGTCACCATCACTCCCGCGCAGGTCATGGGCGACCGCCGGCCCGGACGAAAGGTCGTATATACCGGTGATACCCGTCCGGTCCGCAACCAGACCGGGCTGCTCAGTGATGCCGACCTCCTGATTCACGAAGCAACGTTTGACGAAGAAGAAGGAAGTGCCCGCGCCCGTGAAGTCTGGCACTCCACCGCAAAAGAAGCGGGCGGGGTGGCAGCTGCCCTGCACCCGCGGATACTGGCACTGGTCCATATCAGTTCCCGCTATACCACCGCGGCCAACCATATCCGTGATGCAAAAGAAGTCTTCGATGGTGAGATAACTGCGCCAAACGATCTCTCAACCATCGAAATCGGATACCGGGAAACATAAGGAATCACTTGTGCCTTGTTACGAATCTTCATATCACGACACCGCGATACTAATAAAGAGAGGTTATAAACGTTGTCCGACCCGGTAGCTAATCATGAATTGGCTCTATATTCGTTGAATGGGAAAGTAACCACGGTCAAAAACCCCGTGAGAATTAAAATTCTGCATCTGGTGCAGGACGAAGGTATCGTGCCGTTTTCACGGATTATGGAGGTGACCGGCCTTTCCAAATCCACTATCTCCGGATATATCACTTCATTAAGCGAGACCGGGTTGCTTGAACAGGTTCCCTGTGCCGATGACGCCCGTAGAAAACAGTATACGCTTGCTGCCACCTATCTTGGATACATTGAACCGTCTACCTATGCCGCCGCCTCAGAGTTCAGGGAACTTATCCGTCACACCTATGCGCAGTATGATACCATTGACTATAAGGAAATGCTGCCGCATATCTTCCGGGTGGCGCTGGCCGAAGCAGGTATCAGCATTGATCCGGTGATCCGCCGCGGCGGCAGTATCCTCGGCGAAGCGGTTGCCCCCTATATCGTTGCCGATTCACTGGAAAAAACAATTACAAATATTCAGGAATTCTGGAAACATTATGGATTTGGCGAGGTAAAAATCCGGTCTTCGAATCCCTTACGCCTTGACGTCTACAAATGCTATGAATGTATGACCCTGCCGAAAGGGTTCAAAGGCGGATGTATTATTTCACGGGGTATTCTATCAGCACTGTTTTCATCGTATTACCGGACCGAAGTGCAGGTGGCTGAAGTGGAATGTATGACACAGGGATTTCCCTGCTGCTGTTTTGAAATAAATCCGGCAATCCCGGACGAGTGAGTAAAAATAATTGGTGTCCGGGATTAATCCTTTCGTTTACGACAGACCAGTGCGGCAGCTCCCAGAACGCCAAGAATAATTATACCGGCCGGAAGCGGGGACGAAGCAGCAGATTTCTGAGCGCTTACCCCATAGAGGAACCCGTCAGGAGAATTTCCAACGCGCTCCCATCCGCACATCACCACATCGCCGGTTGAAGTGACGGTTAATGCGTTGAACTGCCCCGGCGTCTCCGGATACACCAGCTCTGAAATCGCGCCGCCTTCGCTGACCACCAGATACATCGGCGCCGTCCATCCGAACCCGGCAATAATATAATCAGCCCCTATCTGGGCAACCCCGCCCGGAATCTGGCCCTTGAAATCTTTCTGCCAGGTCACCGCACCATCCGCCGTAACCCGTGCGCCCCAGAGAAGGCCGTTTACCGTCGTCAGATCATACGGACTGCCGGACCCGGCAACAAAGTATCCGCCCGCAGAAGATTTACAAACAACAAACGCCGCACTTCCGTTTCCATACGCTGCATCTGCACTATCAGTGCGGATAACCGTATCCCAGACAACACCGCCGCCGTTTTTCATCTTCATAATCCACGCCGCAGAACTGGAATTTCCGGCAACACCTGACGTTCCGCCAACGAGAATATATGCATCGCCATCAGCAATAATAGCCGAAGGCACCCGGCCGTCAGGGAGTTTTAACTGATCATTTGCCGGAGCTCCATTTGACAGCGCAAACGTCTGAGTAAATCCGACATCGGTTTCCGTCAAGTATCCGGCGAACTTTATCGTGTCTTTACTTACCGCCACCGGCTGCGCGCCGACCCCGATACCGGCCAGCGGCAGTTCATACACCAGCGTGCCGGCAGAAGAAATCCGGTACAGCGTTGATGACTTGCTGTCAGTTGTTACAAACAGACACCCGCCGTCGGAGAGCAGTGTCGCCGACCGTGCTTCATTTCCGCTCAGATTATCATAGCGCCAGAGCTCGCCTCCTTTCGCATCGGTTTTTATGAGTGAAAGGCTGCCGTCATGCAGAGCCACCATATAATATCCGTTATCCGGTGACGCTGCCACCGTCTGTACAT